>NZ_JBCEBL010000022.1:0-135006 GCF_049472615.1 Azospirillum sp. 11R-A
CTGCACGCCGACAAAGGCTACGACTTCGCCCACTGCCGGCAGGCGCTACGCCGGCGGGGGATCATCCCGCGCATCGCCCGGCGCGGCATCGAGAGCAGCGAGCGCCTCGGCCGACATCGATGGGTAGTCGAGCGGACGCTCGCTTGGTTCGCGCGCTTCCGTCGCATCGCCGTCCGATACGAACGGCGCGCTGACATCTTCACCGCATTCCACCAAATAGCCGCCAGCCTCATCTGCTGGCGTTTCGTCCAAAGATGGTTCTGTTAGGCGCTCTAAGGCCTTCGGCCGAAGGGGATTCACGCTTCCCCCCGCCGTCTTGCCTCGTGCAGGCGCAGGATATCGACGAAATCGGCGCTCTGCCAGTTGCGGGACCGGCTCAGCTCGCTGCGCACGCTGGCGACGAAGGCGTCGATCACCGCCCATTCGTCACCGGCGATCTCGCCATCCGCCTCCAGATAGCTGTGGACGACCCGGTGCAGTCCCTGGCTGACCGGGCTGATCCAGCCATCCACCGTCTCGCCCATCGCCGCCATCAGCCGGCGGATGCGCAGCATGTGGGCCATGCGGTGGGCCGGCCTCTCCTGCGGCTCGGCCTTCATCGCCTGGAGGAAGGCGAGGCGGCCGGTCTCCACCGCATAGAGGCGCAGCGACTTCAGCTCCGGGTTGGCGTAGCCGGCGTTGCCGAGCGTGCGGCCCCAGCGCCACACCAGCTCCAGCAGCCAGACGATGTCCTCATGGTCGGGCACCGGGGCGTGGCGGGCGTTCATCGCCGCCTGCATCCGGGCGGCCAGCGCCGGCATCACCGTGCCGGTCAGCTCGCGGCTGACCGCCGCCAGCTCCGCCCGCAGGGCCGGGCCGGTCGAACGGCTGGCGAGGAAGCCGGTTCCGGCCAGCGCGGTCAGCGCCCGGTCGAAGCGCTCCACCGCCTCGTGCAGCAGGGCGCGGGTCGGGGCGGGGGCGGAGAGGACTCCGCCATCCTGGATGTCCATGTCGCCGAACATGCCGTCCACCACCTCGCGGATGGTGGTGCAGGCGGCGGTGAAATGGCAGAGCAGGGCGCGCAGCAGCGGGTGGGACTCGCGCACCGCCGGGCCGCCCGAACCGACATGCTCGCGCACATGGCGCAGGAACACGTCGTAGCGCCGCTTGACGTTCAGCCCGTAGAGCGGGGCGAACCAGGCCAGCAGCTGCGACTGGTCGCGGAAGGGCAGGCCGAGATCGCGCACCCGGCGGACGAAGCCGACCATCAGCGCCGACTGGCAGTCCACCTCAGCGGACGATGGGGCGGCGGACGATGGGATGGCCGGCCGCGGGTCGCCGGCACCCTGCATGTCCCCCATCCGCATCTCGTCGATGTCGCGGCGCATGCGCTCGGTCAGCGGCACCAGCACCGCGTTGTGCTCCAGCAGAGCGCGGACGAAACCCAGCAGGTCGCTGTCGATCGGCGCCTTGCGGCCGAGATACTGGGTGCGCAGGCGGGCGTCGTGCAGCGCCTCGTCGTTGGCAAGCGCCAGGAAACGGTCGGTCAGCTTGCGGTCGCCGGCCATGGCATAGAGGAAGTCGAGCGCCTCCTTCCGCATCAGCTCGCGCATCGCCATCGCGTCGGGGCTGGCCAGCACGGCATCCAGTATCGCCTCGCGCGCCATGCCGTCCAGCCGGCTCTGCACCTCCGCCGCCAGCCCCGGAAAGCCATAGCGGGTCAGCGCCGACCAGATGCCGCCCATGTCCACCCGCTGGACCAGCGCCGGCACCGACTCGGCCGAGCGGTAGAGCACGGGGTCGTCGACCAGGAAGGGTTCGAACAGGCTGGTGAACAGGCGGCGCGCCTTCATCGGCCGCAGGCGGTTGAAATGGTCGACCAGCGCATCGCGCAGGTGCCGCGCCCGCTCGCCGTTCGGGCTGGGCGTCCCTTCGACCGCGTCCAGCACGGACCGGATGGCGTGCATCGGGATGCGGGCGACGACCTCGTCCATCTGGCGGCGGAAGGCGGCGACATCGGTGCCGCCCCCACCCGGCGAAGATGCCGGCGAAGGGGCCGGGGATGCGGCAGGGAGCGGGATGGAGAGGGTGGCCGTCGGCGTGCTGTTCATGCGCACAACACCTCGCGGGATGGTCGTCGCCTGGACGCTTATGATCCCGCGAGATTATTAAATATCTTTTGCTAATTCCACGCGTGTCTTCGGAAAAGTCTTATGATTACCGGTATATGTCAGGGAATTGCTTTGTAATCTTAGCTTTACGTTTTGCCCCTTTTCCTGGCTACAGCCCCGCCGCCAGCTGGGCGTCCAGCCCGGCGCGATAGTCGGGATAGGTCAGGGCGACGCCGAGCTGGCGCTTGATGCGGTCGTTCTTCACCCGGCGGCAATCGGCGTAGAAGCTGGCGGCCATCGGCGACATCTCCGCCCGGTCGAACGGCACCAGCGGCGGCGGCTCCACCCCCAGCAGGCGGCAGGCATACTCCACCACCTCGTGCGACGGGCTGGGCAGGTCGTCGGCGACGTTGTAGATGGCGCCCAGCGTCGGTCGCGCCATCGATGCCCGCAGCGTGCCAGCGATGTCGTCGACATGGATGCGGCAGAAGACCTGACCCGGCTTGTCGACCCGCTTGGCGATGCCGTCGCGCACCGAATCGATGGCGCTGCGGCCGGGGCCGTAGATTCCGGCCAGCCGGAACAGATGCATCGGCACGCCATACTGCCGGTACAGGTTCAGCCAGCCGCGCTCCGCCTCCACCCGCCGCTTCTGGCGCTCGCCGGTCGGCTTCAGCCAGGACGCCTCGCTCACCCACTCGCCGCCGGTATCGCCATAGACGCCGGTGGTGGACAGATAGCCGGCCCAGTCCAGCGTGCGCAGGTCGGCCAGATCGCGGGCATGCTGGTCGAGCACCGGGTCGCCCTTGCCGTCCGGCGGGATGCTGACCAGCAGATGGGTGGTGCCGGCCAGCGCCGCCGTCGCATCGGCCAGCGGCCGGCCGCGCTCGAACAGGAAGGCCTCGATGCCCTGGGCCTCCAGCTCCGCCTTCTTCTCCTCGCTGCGGCAGGTGGCGGCGATGCGCCAGCCCTCGGCGCGCAGCCGGTCGGCGAAGACGCGGGCGCTGTAGCCGAGGCCGAAGACGAACAGGCGGGGATCGGTCATCGCGGGCGGTTCCGGTTGGAGCGGCGGAGGGGCGGCAAACTGTGTAGCACCGAACTGTGTAACACCGGGACCGGGCCTGCGGACTTGCGCCCCGCCCGGCGATGGCGGAGTGTAAAGGCACCATGACCCGACGCAATCTTTACCTTTCCGGCGCTCTCGCGCTTGGGCTTCTCGCCGCCGTGCCGGCCCCCCTGCCGGCCGCCCAGGCCGGGCCCTCATCCTCCGGGCCCTCATCCTCCGGACAGCCCTCCGCTCTCGACCGCAACCGCGAGCTTCAGGCCTGCGCCGCCAAGGCGGAGGCCAACCCGGACGGCGCCCTGGCCGACGCCAAGCGCTGGCAGCAGCAGGGCGGCGGCGACTCCGCGAAGCTCTGCGAGGCGCTGGCGCTGTTCCATGCCGGCGACTTCAAGGCGGCCGGCGCCCAGATGGAGGCGCTGGTGCCGACGCTGGGCAAGGACGACCCCAGGGCCGCCGCCTCGCTGCTCGGCCGCGCCGGCTGGGCGTGGCTGCGGGCCGGCGACCAGGGGCGGGCGGAACGGCTCTACAGCGCCGCACTCGACAAGACGCCCGGCGACGTCGACCTGCTGATCGACCGCGCCTTCGCCCGTGCGGAGGGCGAGCGCTTCTGGGATGCCGTCACCGATCTGGACGCGGCGCTGACCCGCGACCCGAAGCGGGCCGACGCCTACCTCTACCGGGCGAGCGCGCAGAAGGCGCTGTCCAACTACCGGCAGGCGCTGGCCGACATCGACCAGGCGCTGGAGCTGAAGCCCGGCGATCCGGAGGCGATCCTGCTGCGCGGCAACGTCAAGGCGCTGGGCGGCAATCTGGGGGCCGCGCGCGACGACTGGTCGCTGGCCCGCCGCGTCGCCCCCGACAGCGAATGGGGCCGCGCCGCCGCCGACAACCTCGCCCGCACCGCGGAGGTGGCGGGGGATGCCGGCAAGGACAAGGCGAAGGAAAAGAAGGTGCAGTGAGGGGGGCTTCCCTCACGGCCTCTAAAAGAAAAAGCCCCGCCGCGGTGACCGCGGGCGGGGCTTTTTCCTGTCTGGACCGCTGTGGACGGACGCTTACAGCGCCGAGTCGACCCACTGGAACAGCGCACCCTTGGGCAGGGCGCCGATCTTGGTGGCGGCGACGCTGCCGCCCTTGAACAGCATCAGCGTCGGGATGCCGCGCACGCCGTACTTGGTCGGGGTGTCCGGGTTCTCGTCGATGTTCAGCTTGGCGACGGTGACCTTGCCGTCATACTCGCCGGCCAGCTCGTCGAGCGCCGGGGCGATCATCTTGCAGGGGCCGCACCATTCCGCCCAGAAATCGACCAGGACCGGGCCGTCGGCCTTCAGGACGTCCTGCTCGAAGCTGTCGTCGGTAACCTTGATGGTGGTGCTCATGTGACCTCGTGCTGGATTCGGAAGCGCCGCGGACCGGTTGTGGAAGGCCGGCGGCCATCGCCCCGTCAGTGGAATTGAGCAAAATGTAGGGCGGAGGCGCCCGGCCGGTCAAGTCACCCCATCTTTCGGGTGAGCCGCCGGCCATCCCTCACCCCACCCTGGGTGCCAGTCCGGCCGCTGCCGCGTCCATCACCGAGGGCGGCAACTCCATGGTGTAGGGACCGTCTGTCCACAGCAGCACGCAGCGCACCCGCCGCCCCGGATAGACCGCGCGCAACGCCTCGCGGTAGGCCGCCATCTGGCGCCGGTAAACCATTGGAACGTCTTCCAGATCCCGCGGCGGCGGCCGGTTGGTCTTGTAGTCGACGATCCACACCGTATCCCCGGTCAGCGCCAGCCGGTCGATGCGGCCCTGCAACGTCCGGCTGGCTTCACCCAGCGCCACCAAGCCGACCAGCGGCACCTCCGCCCGCGAGCCGGGGCCGAACAGATGCGCGAACTCCGCATGGCTCAGCACCGCCAGCGTCTCCCGCGCGATGGCGTCCTGTTGCTCCGGCGTCAGCTTGTGCGCCGGGCGGGCGAGAAAGCGGCGGCAGGCGGCCTCCTGCGCCGCCTCGGCCAGGTTGGGCAGCGTCTGCAACAGCCGGTGGACCAGCAGGCCGCGGCGGAAGCGCTGGCCGTCGTCGTTGCCGAGCGGCGAGCGCACCGCCGGCTCCTCGCCATCGGGCCGCGACGGGGTCAGCGGCCGCGACGGCTCCGGCTCGCCCGGCGGCGGTTCGCCGATCCAGGGCGGCGGCGGCTCGGCGGCGGCGCTCTCCTCCGTCTCGACATGGCGCGGCACCGCGGCGGTCTGGGCGCCGACCAGCCGCCAGCCCTCTCCCTCCCAGCCATCGGGGCACAGGCCGGTGAAGTCGAAGGGGTGCTGCACGCCGTTGTCGCGCATCGCCTCCTCGACCAGCCGGTACCAGCAATCGTCGGACGGCTCGCGCTTGCCCTGGTGGCCGCAGATGTAGAGCCGGTCCTCCGCCCGCGTCAGCGCGACATAGAGCAGCCGGCGGTATTCCTGGTCGCGCCGCCGGTTGGCGCGCGCCCGCGCCTCGGCGCACAGCCCGTCCTCCTGGGACCGCCGGGCGGCGAACAGCGGCACCGGGCAGTCGTCGTCCGGCCACAGGATCGGCGGGCTCTGGGTCGGGCTGCCCAGCGTGTCGGGCAGGAAGACGATGGGCGCCTGCAATCCCTTGGAGCCGTGGACCGTCATGATCCGCACGGTGCCGCCGCCCTGTTCCAGCTCGCGCTTGATCTCCGCGTCGCTGGCCGCCAGCCAGGCCAGGAAATTCTGCAAGGACGGCGGCTCGGTCTTCTCGAAGGCGAGGCAGACGGCCAGGAACTCCTCCAGCGGATCCTGGGCGTCGGGGCCGAGCCGCTTCAGGATCGCGCGCCGCCCCGACCGCCCGTCGGCCGGGCAGGGCCGGTTCAGCAGACCGGCGAACAGCTCGTAAGGGGCGGAGAAGTCGGTGCGCGCCAGCAGGTCGCCCAGATAGCGCCGGGCCGGGCGGAAGTCCGGTTCCGTCTCCGCCAGCGCCACCAGCGAGCGCCACAGCGTGCCGCGCCGGCCATGGGCGACGCGGAACAGTTCCTCCTCGGTCAGCCCGATCAGCGGTCCCTTCAGCACGGTGGCGAGCGTCAGATCGTCGTCGGGCAGCAGCAGGAAGTCGGACAGCGCCACCAGATCCATGACGGCGAGCTGTTCGGTCAGCACCATGCGGTCGACGCCGGCCACCGGCACGCCGCGGTCCTTCAGCGCGCGGACCAGTTCGGTGACGAAGGCGGTGCGGCGGCGGACCAGCACCATCACGTCGCCGGGCTGCACCGGCCGGCCCTTGGCCTCCAGCGTCTCGCCGCCGTCGATCCAGCGGTGCACCGTCGCCGCGATGACCGAGGCGAGGCGGGCCGACGGCGAGTCGGCGGTCTCGCGCGCCACCGGCGGCGCCCAGGCCGGCGTCTCGATGGCCTCCGCCGGCTTCACCGGCGGCCAAAGCTCGACCAGCCCGGCCTGCCCGCGGCGGAAGGCGCGGTGGCGGATGGTCGGGCTGGCGTCCGACGCCACGCCGTCGCGGGCATGGTCGAGCGCGAAGACGGCGTCCACCGTCTCCAGCACCGCCGAGGTGGAGCGGAAGGAGATGTCGAGGTCGACCCCCGCCCATGTCCGTTGCGCCACCTCCGCCTTGTCCTGGAAATGGCGGCGCATGCGAGCGAATTCGGCGGGATCGGCGCGCTGGAAGCTGAAGATCGACTGCTTCTCGTCGCCCACCGCGAAGACGGTGCGGATCTTGCCGTCGGGGGCGGCGGCCTCCAGCTCGACGAAGAACTCGCCGGCCAGAGAGGCGACGATGGCCCACTGGTCGGGGTTGGTGTCCTGCGCCTCGTCGATCAGGATGTGGTCCAGACCGCCGTCCAGCTTGTACAGCACCCAGGGCACCCGCGGCGTGCCGTCCTTGCCGCTCAAGAGCCGGTTGGCCGCCAGGATCAGATCGTCGTAATCCAGCAGGGCGCGCGCCGCCTTGCGCTCGCGGTAGGCCTCCAGCATCGCCTGCGCAAGCGTCAGCAGCGCGGTGGTCGAGGCGGCGACCCCGGCGGCCTTGACCCGCTCCGAAATCTCCACCAGCCGCTCCGCCTCCTTTTGCAGGGACAGGAGCGCCTGCGGATAGGCGGTGGCCGGCTTCTTGGTCATCAGCGTCTTGCGCGGGCTGCCCTCGGCGGTCAGGAACAGGCGCCTGTAGGCGTCGAAGGCGCGCACCCGGCGGTCGGCGGCGTCCAGCCAGTGCTGGATGGCGATGCCGCGCTCCTGGTCGCTGGCGCTGCCGCCCGACAGCGCCCGGCAGGCCTCGCGCAGGGCGGGCGGCTCGCACTGGTCGTCGTGGCAGGCATGGGCGAGGATCGTTTCCTCGGTCACGCCCGGCGGCACCTTGAGGGTGTCGTGGATGGCGTCGATCAGCCCGTCCAGCCCGTGGAAGCGCTCGAACAGCTTTTCCACCTGCCCGCGCTGACTCGCCAGTTCGGCCAGCAGCCCGGCGAAATCCTCCGCATTCAGCTCGCCGGTCAGCCGGCCCATGGCACGGCCGAGCGGGCTGTCCGGCTCGGTCCGGCCGGCATGCAGCACGGCGTCGCGCGCCTCGGTCAGCAGCCCGTCGGCGGTGCGGTCGTCCATCACGTCGAAATGCGGCGCCAGTTCGGCTTCCAGCGGGAAGCGGCGCAGCAGCGACTGGCAGAAGGCGTGGATGGTCTGGATCTTCATGCCGCCGGGGCAGTCCACCACCTGGGCGAACAGCCGCCTTGCGTTCAGCCGCGCCTCCATCGACGGCCGCTCGCCGCAGAGGTCGGCCAGCCGGTCCTCCAGCGCGTCGTCGGGCAGGGTGGCCCACAGGCCGAGCGTCCGGTTGATGCGGATCGCCATCTCCGCCGCGGCGGCCTTGGTGAAGGTCAGGCAGAGGATGCGCGCCGGCGGCGTGCCCGACAGCATCAGCCGCAGCACCCGGTCGGTCAGCACCTTGGTCTTGCCCGAGCCGGCCGAGGCCCCAACCCAGACCGACGCCGTCGGATCGGACGCCCGCCGCTGCGCCACATTGGGATCAAGCGGCAGGGTGCGGGGGGACAGGTCGGTCATGGTCATGCGGGCAGATTCCGGTGTGGGAACTCATCCCCTCTCCCCCCCGGGGAGAGGGTTAGGGTGAGGGGGATGCACCGCAGGATCCTTGAGACAGGCACGCAATGCGCCCCCCTCACCCCGACCCTCTCCCTGGGGAGGAGAGGGAGAATCAAGCCGACACCACCCCCCATCACTCGCCCTCCCCGCCGCCCGACGACCATTCCTGGACGCGGGCCAAATGCGCGTAGTCGGTGTAGCGCGGCGCCATCGCCGGGCGCGGACGCGAGCGGTAGGGCGTCTCCGGATCGTCGAATTGCGCGATCAGCGCCTCCAGACCGGCCCGCGCCTCCTCGCCCAATGCCGCCGGGTCGCCCTTCACCGGCTTCTCCTCGCCGGCCGGGTCGCCGCCGGACAGGCGCCAGAAGGTCAGCTCCGCCACCTCGCCCTTGTCCACCCCGCTGAATCCGCCGGCCGCGGCGATGGCGGCCTCCAGCGGCAGCTGCGGGGCGAAGCCAAGCTCGATCTCCCGCGCGCTCGGCGGGGTGCCGGTCTTGTAGTCGATCACCACCAGCCCGTCGGGGCCGCGGTCGATGCGGTCGGCCTTGGCGGTCAGGGCGAAGGGGCCGCCGGGGCCGGACAGCTCCAGCCGGCCTGGCACCTCGGTCGCCAGCGGACGCAGGCGGGGCCGGCGCTCGCGCTCCAGATCGACGAACCAGCCGGCCACCCGCTCGAAGCGCGGCCACCAGAAGGCCCAGACGTCGGGATGGCTGCGCAGCAGCGGGCCGAACCGTTCGCGCCCCAGCCCGATCAGCCGGTCGAGCGCGTCATGCGGCAGCAGTCCGGGATGCTCGCGGACGAAGGCGTCGAGCGTGTCGTGGATGATCTGGCCGCGGTCGGACGCCCCCGGATCGGCGGCGATGGGGTCGAGCGCGCGCAGCCGCAGGGCGTGGCGGGCATAGATGGCGTAGGGGTCGCGCATCCAGGTCTCGATCTCGGTCACCGACAGCTTGCGCGGCCGGGCGGCCAGCGGCGGGCGCGGCTCCGGCGCCGCCACCGGCTGCACGCGGTCCGGCTCGTCCAGCCCGCGCGCCCAGCCGAGCCAGCAGGCCCCGCGATCCTCGATCACGCCGTCCAGATCCAGCGCCTTCAGCACGGTCTCCAGCCGCAGGAGCCAGCGCGACGGCACGGTCGGCGTGCCCTCCACCCGCGCGGCGCGGGTCAGCACCACTTCGGGCGCGCCGCAGGCATGGGCGAAGTCGTGGGCCGACATGCCGACCAGCCGTTCCGGGCTGGGCAGGCCGAAGTCGCGCCGCATCGGCCGCGACATCCACGGATCGGCGGAGGCGGCCGGCGGCCAGGTTCCCTCGTTCAGCCCGCCGAGGATGGTCAGGTCGAGATGCTGGAGGCGCGCCTCCATCGGACCCAGGATGAACAGGCGCGGGTGCAGGCCGTAGCGGGGACGCACCGCCCGCGCGCTCATCAGCGCGTCGAGCAGGGCCGGGTAATCCTTGGCCGGGATTGCCGGGAAGCCGTCGGCCGCCTCGAGCAGGTCGTGGACGAAGCGCGCCGCCTCTTCGCCGTCGTCCTGCCGCCACAGCCGCTCCGCCCCGGTCAGTTCGTCGTCGGCGGCCAGCGATTCGCAGAAGGCGACATGGGCGCGCACGAGGTCGGCCAGCGGCGTGTCGCCGGCCAGCGCCTCGAGGAAGGGGGCGGCGCGCTGGCCAATGTCGACCAGCCAAGTGCGCAGGAACTCCTGCTGCTCCTCATGGTCGAAGCGCTCGGCCTGCTCCAGCGCGGCCAGCACGCCGTCGAAGCCCTCCGCCGGGCGGGGGCCGCGCAGCACGACGCGCTCCAGCGCGCGGGCGGTGGCGCGGAAATCCGCTGAGTCGCGGCCGCCCGCCGCCATCGGGTGCTTGGCGAGCGCCAGCAGGGCCAGCGGATGGACGCGGCTCGCCACCAGCTCCGCCGTCAGCCGCAGATAGGTGCCGACCGCGGTGTGGGCGAGCGGCTGGCCGCCGGAGTCGTTGACCAGGATGCCCCAGCGCGCCAGCGCCATGGCGACCCGGCGGCCCAGATTGCGGTCGGGGGTGATCAGCGCCGCGGTCTTCGTCGGCATTTCCAGCGCATGGCGCATCAGCAGCGCGATGACTTGCGCCTCCTCCTCCGAGGTGGTGGCGTCGATGCGGGTCAGCCCGTCCAGCGCCGCGGCATCCACCCCGGACAGCTCGCGCCAGCCCTCGGTGGTCGCCGCCGGGCGCATCGCCTCGGCGATCAGGCGGGCGCGGGCGCCGCGCGGCTCCGGCGCGTCGGTCCAGGGCAGCACCTCGTGCCGCTCCACCTCCAGCAGGCGGATCAGCTGCGACAGCCCGTGCTGCGGGTGAGATTCATCCTCGGCGATGGCGTCCCAGATCGCGTCGTCGGCCCCGGTGTCGAGGCCGGGCAGCACCACCGCCCCGTGCGGCAGCCGGGCGATGACCGCCAGCAGTTCCGTCGTCGCGACGATGGAGCCGGTGGAGCCGGCGGCGATCACCATGCCCGGCGGCGGGGCGGCCTGCCACAATGCCGCCTGCGTCTCCAGCGCCAGATTGCGGCGCTTGGCCGGGTCGGTCTGGCCGCCCGACTCGAGGATGGCGGGCCAGACCTCGGTGATGATGCGCAGGAATTTCAGCGTGACCTGCCAGTGCTCGGCATAATCCTCCGGCACCAGCGACTCCAGCTTCTCGAAGCCGGCGCGCTCGGTCCACACCGCGTCGATCAGCCGGCCCAGGTCGGCGCCCAGCCGCACCGCCTGCGCCGTGGTCGCCGACAGCCCCTCGGCCCCCAGGATCAGCCGCGCCAGCGTCATCTGCCGGTTCAAGGGCGATATCGCCTCCGGCAGGTCGAGCGGGACGTCGGGCAGTTCCTCCTCGGTCAGGCTGAGGTCGCCGGCGTCGAGTTCGCCCAGCGGCGCCATCCGCGGCAGCAGCGTCGGCTGCCCGCCCGACCGCCGCAGGAAAGCCGCTTGCAGCGACCGGCAGGCGCGCCGTGTCGGCAGCAACACGGTGACCCCGGCCAAGGCCATCGGGTCGCCGCCGACCCGCTCCATGATCCCCGCCGCCAGCATGTCGACGAAGGGCGCGCCCGCGGGGATGCTGTAGACTTTGGGGAGGGTCATGAGCCTGCGATCGGTTCCGGGTAAGGGCTACTTGCGATTGAGTCTGGCGTGGCTTGAGTATAGCGCGGGCCGGCCCTCAATGCGCCACCGCCCGCACGCCGCCGATGGACAGCAGATCCTCCGCTTCCCGGAGACCGGCCGGCGTGCCGATGTGGAACCACAGCCCGTCATGGGCAAGGCCGAACAGCCGGCCCGCCGCCTGGGCGCGGTCCCAGATCAGGTTGGTGGAGAAGGCGCCGTCGGGCGTGTCCGCCGCGAACAGCTCCGGCTTGACGATCTGCACCCCGGCATAGACGAAGGGCGCCAGTTCGCGCTCGCTCCGGCGGGTCAGGCCGCCCAGTGGGTCCATGTGATAGTCGCCGAGCCCGTCATAGCCGACCGACTTGGTCGTCGCCATCAGCAGCAGCAGCGCGTCCATCTCCGCCGGGTTCCAGTGGGCTGCCAGGCGGCGCAGGGCCGGCACCGGCCCGTCGAGCCAGAAGATGTCGGCATTCACCGTATAGACCGGCGCGGTGCCGAGATGGGGCAGGGCCTTTTTCACCCCGCCGCCGGTCTCCAGCAGCGTGTCCTCCGGCGACAGGGTGATCGCTGGCGCCGTCCGGTCCTTCAGGTGCTCGCCGATCATCGCACCGAGATAATGGCTGTTCACCACCGCCCGGCCGACGCCGGCCTCGGCCAGCCGGTCGAGCGCATGGTCCAGCATCGGCTTGCCCAGCACCGGGATCAGCGGCTTAGGCCGGTGGTTGGTCAGCGGGCGCATGCGCAGGCCCTGGCCGGCGGCCAAGACCATGGCTGTTTTGGGAATGGTCACGGTCATCTCAGATCGTCTCCGGAACGACGAAGGCGGCACGGGCACCGGGCGGCAGATGGCGGTCGAACCAGCCGGCGACCGGCCCAAGCTCCGGCTTCGCCAGCTGCGCCTCCAGCAGGCGCCAGACCCGCGGCAGATGGACAAGGTAGGACCGCCGCCCCTGGCCCAGCGCCAGACGGACGAAGATGGCGACGATCCGCGTGTGGCGGACGGCCCCCAGCACCGCCATGGCGCGGCGGAAGGCGGCGGCATCGGTGTCGGGGAATGCGGCGAGATAGCGCGCGACCATCGCCTCGGCCAGAGCGGGCGCCACGTCGCGCCGCGCATCCTCCAGCAGCGAGACGAGGTCGTAGGCCCGCGGCCCCCAGCCGGCGCTCTGGAAGTCGATCAGCCCGGCGGCCTTCGCCCCCGGCCGGTCCAGCCGCATCAGGTTGTCGACATGGTAGTCGCGCAGCAGAAGCGACGGCGCTCCGGCGCAGACCGGCTCCAGCACCGCCCGCCAAGCCGTATCGAAATCGGAACGATCCCGCTCGCTCAAGGGGTGCCCCAGCACCACCGGCATATAGGCGTCGAGGAACAGCCGGGTCTGGGCGATGAACAGGTCCGGATCGTAGATGGGCAGGGCGAGGCGTTGCGCCGCCCCGTCCGGCCAGCCGCGGTGGATCGCGATCAGCGCATCGGTCGCCATTTCATAGAGCGGCTGCGGATCGGCACCAGCGTCGAGCAGGCGCGTGAATGTTTCGCTTCCGAAATCATCCTGGATCGCCAGACCGCGTTCCACATCCGCGGCCAGCACGGCTGGAACCGACAGCCCGATGGCGGCCAACTCGGCGCCGATGGCGATGAAGGGGACGAGATCCTCGGCCGGGGCGGGCGTGTCGACCAGGATCAGCGTGCCGCCATCGGCCTTGCGCAGGCGCTCGTAGCGCCTTGCGGAGGCATCGCCGGCCAGCGGCTGCCGCACCGCATCGGACAGGCCGTTGGTGGCCAGGAAGGCGGTGATCTCGGCTTGCCGCGCGGAAGAAACGGCCGTCATTACAGAGTCCAGTCGGCGGCGGCCACCCGCGCCGCCAGCGCGCCATGGCCGGTCAGCGTGGCGCGGCGGGCGTCCGGACCATCATGCTCCATCGTCACCTCCACCCGGTCGGGCGGCAGCAGCGGACCCAGCCGGTCCGGCCATTCGACCAGCGCCACCGCCTCGGCCCGCGCGTCGTCCCAGCCCAGCTCATACACCTCGTCCGGTCCCGACAGGCGGTAGAGGTCGAAATGCCAGACCGGGCCGATGGCGGTGTCGTAGGTCTGCACCAGGGTGAAGGTGGGGGACGGCACCTCGGCGTCCTCATGGGTGACGCTGCGGATCAAGGCCCGCGACAGCGCGCTCTTGCCGGCGCCGAGGTCGCCGCGCAGGGCCACGAGGTCGCCCGGCCGCAGGAGGACGCCCAGCCGGCGGCCCAGCGCCGCGGTGGCGGCCTCGTCGGGCAGGGGCAGGGTAACGGTATGGAGGGGAGTGTCCGGCATGGCGCGGATACTGTGCGAAGCCGCCGCCCGCCCGCAAGCCGGAAAGAAGAGTGGGTGGGTAGCGGGCTTAGCGGCCGATCCGCCGCTTGGGCGACAGCCGGTCGGACCCCGGTGCCGGCCCCGATCCGGCGCCGTCCGCTCCGGCGGTGACCACCAGCCGCGGCGCCTTGTTGAAGTTCATGGTGATCATCAGCGTCAGCGCGCCGTTGATCAGGTGCAGCATCTTGTCGGACGCCACCGGCAGGGGGATGCGCCGGCCCATGCAGTAGCCGACCAGCGCCGCCGTCACCTCGGCCTCGGGCAACCCCAGTTCGGTCACCGCACCGTTGTCGTCGGTGATGGTCAGACGGGTTTCGATGCCATCCGGCTCCGACCCTTCGGGACGGTGGTAGGCGACCTTGGAGACGGTGCCGACCGGCAGCGTGTCCTTCACCCGGCGCCGGCGATCCAGCACGGCCCGCACGACCTCCTGGTCGGTGAAGACCAGACAGCGAAGTTCCTTCATCCCGGGCCTCCACCCGACTGGCGTGCAGACCGGCGTCCGGGCTGACCGTCCCGGCCATCCGCCGCACCTCTCCACTGTCGGCCTTGCACGCTTCGGTGCGCAATCGACAAATTTAAGCGAATTTATGCAAAATTGTAAAACCGCAGACCATCCAGTCCCTTTGGCGAGAGCAAGGGCCGGCCCCTCTTGCGGCACAGCACCGCCTTTCCCTTGCTGGGGGTTGACCCGGCCGGGAAATGCGGACAATGGAAGGGGTCGCCCTCCTTCTCCCAATCTTCCCTCTCCCATCCTCAACCCGCCGCCCCGTCTCAAGGAATTGGCTTTCATGTCGCAGACCGCTTCCAGCAACGATGTCCTCACCACCGATGTCGTCATCGTCGGCGCCGGCCCCGTCGGGCTGTTCGCCGTGTTCGAATGCGGCATGCTGAAGATGCGCTGCCATGTGGTGGACGCGCTGGACATGGTCGGCGGCCAGTGCACGGCGCTCTACCCGGAAAAGCCGATCTACGACATCCCGGCCCATCCCTCGATCGAGGCGGCCGACCTGATCGACCGGCTGGCGGAGCAGGCCGCCCCCTTCTCGCCCACCTATCACCTGGGCCAGCAGGTGGAAAAGCTGACCCGCCAGGACAGCGGGCGCTGGCTGGTGGAGACCAGCATCGGCACGAAGATCGACACCCAGGCGGTCGTCATCGCCGCCGGCAGCGGCGCCTTCGGCCCCAACCGCCCGCCGCTCGACGGGCTGGAGGCCTATGAGGGCAAGTCGGTCTTCTACATGGTGCGCCGCCGCCAGGACTTCGCCGGCAAGAAGGTGGTGATCGCCGGCGGCGGCGACAGCGCCGTCGACTGGGCGATCTCGCTGGCCGACGTGGCGGAGCGCGTCTATGTCGTCCACCGCCGTCCGAAATTCCGCGCCGCCCCCGAAAGCGTCGCCCGCATGGAAGCGCTGGTGCGCGAGGGGCGGGTCGAGATGGTGGTGCCCTACCAGCTGTCCGGGCTGGACGGCGCGGACGGCCGGCTGACCGCCGTGCGCGTCGCCACGCTGGACGGCGAGGAAAAGGCGCTGCCGGCCGACGCCCTGCTGGCCTTCTTCGGCCTGTCGATGAATCTCGGCCCCATCGCCGACTGGGGGCTGGATCTGGAGCGCAGCCACATCGCGGTGGCCCAGCCCGGCTGCGGCACCAACGTGCCGGGCGTCTTCGCCATCGGCGACATCGCGACCTACCCCGGCAAGCTGAAGCTGATCCTCTGCGGCTTCGCCGAAGCGGCCCAGGCCGCCCACGCCATCCGCCCGCTGGTCTATCCGGGCGAGGCGCTGCATTTCGAATATTCCACCTCGAAGGGCGTGCCGGGCGCTGCGTAAGAAACCCGGCGGGGCGGGGACTACCCCGCCCTCACCCCGTTTGCCGGCGCCCGCACCGGCATGATGCAGCGGACATGGGCGCTGCGGTAGCCGGGGCCGCCGGTCTCGTCCAGCTCCAGCCGGCCGCCGTGAAGCTCCATCACGTTGCGGGCCAGCGAGATGCCGAGCGCCGCGGCACCCTGCGGGTCGGCATCGGGCGGGGCGGCGCCGCTGACCGACAGGGTGATGCTGCCGTTCAGCCGCTCGCCGGCAAGGCGGATGCGGCGGTCGGGCGGCGGGTTGCGGATGGCGCCGACCACCAGGGTGAACAGCGCCTGTTTCAGCCGCTTGCCGTCGCCCTCCATCTCACCCAGCGCGTCCGGCGCCACCACCTCCAGCCGCAGCCCCTCGCGCCGCGCCCATTCGCGGGTCAGCCCGGCCACCGAGTCGAGCAGGTCGGGCAGGCTGATCGCCCCCCGTTCCAGCGTGGTGACGCCGGCACCCAGGCTGGTCAGGTCGACCACGTCGTCGATCAGCTCCAGCAGGCGCTGGCCGGCGGCCAGCATGCTGCGGACATACTCCATCTGCCGGGTGTTCAGCTCGCCGAAATACTGGTTCGCCAGCACCTCGGCGAAGCCGATGATGCCGTTCAGCGGCGTGCGCAGATGGTGGGAGACGTTGGCGATGAACTCGCTCTTCAGCTGGTCGGCGGCCTCCAGCGCGGCGTTGGAGGCGCGCAGCGCCGTCTCCAGCCGGGCGCCGTCGGTGACGTCGAGATAGCTGTTCAGCACCGCCCCGTCGGGCAGCGGCAGGGTGGAGAACTCCACCACCGACCCGTCGCTGCGCTCCACCCGGCCGGAGCGGACGCTGCGCTCCAGCGTGGCGCCGATCAGCTCCTCCTTCACCGCCTCCCAGGTGGCGGCCTCGCCCGGCCTGTCGGCGCTCTTGTCCGCCCCCCTGTCAACCGCCGCGATCTCCAGCAGCGGGCGCATGCGTTCGATGACGTCGGCGATGTGCGGTTCGCCATGCAGGTCGCAGTCCTCCAGATCCCAGATGCGGGCGAAGGCCGGGTTGGACAGCTTCAGCCGGCCGTCGCCGCCGAACACGGCGATGCCCTCCGCCAGATTGTCCAGCGTCTCCTGCTGCACCGCCATCAGGGTGTTGTAGGAGGATTCCAGCGCCAGCGTGTTGGTCACGTCCTCCAGGATGGTGATCAGCCCGCCCTGCGGATGCGGCGCCGCCAGATGGCGCAGCGTGGTGCCGTCCGGCAGGTGCAGCATCTCCTCGACCGGCTCGACCAGATGGGTGTAGCGGGTCAGCCGCTCGCGCTTGAAGGTCTGGTAGTCGGCATATTCCGGCAGGCGGCGGCGGGCGCGCAGCTCCTCCAGCAGCTCGGCGTTGGTCGGCTCGCCGCGCAGCCACGCCTCGTCGAGGTCCCACAGCCGGGCATAGGCCTGGTTGAAGAAGGTCAGCCGGGTGTCGGGGCCGAAGATGGCGATGGCGGTGCCCAGCCGCTCCAGCACCTCGGCATGGGCGGTCAGATGGCGGTCCAGCTCGCCGCGCAGCTCCTCCAGCGGGGTGAGGTCGAGGGCGTAACCGACCGCCAGCGTGCCGCCGCCGTCGGTCAGCGGCAGCGGCGCCTCGGTCACCTCCAGCAAGCGGCGCTCGGTGCCGATCACCACGGGGGCGCGGTCGGACTGGGCGAAGCCGCCGCTGCGCGCCCGTTCGGCCAGCGCCCGGCCGGTGGCGGTCAGCTCCCGCCCCTCCGCCACCACCGTGTCGGGATCGCCGTCGACGGCGCGGGCATAGGCGCGATTGCACCAGGACAGCCGTAACGAGCGGTCGCGCATCCACACCGGCAGCGGCAGCGCATCGGCCATCGCCTGCAAATCGGCAAGGCGGGAGCGCGCCGCCCCGGCCGCCTGTTCCTGGCGCTGCGTGGCATCCTTGGCGGCGTCGCGGGCGACGGTCACATCCTCGATCCACACCACGTCGCAGTGGGTGTCGCCCGCCCGTCCGCGCCGGCCGGTCAGCACCAGCCGCCGCCCGCCGGGGGCCGCCGCCTCGCAGCGGAAGGGCTCGCCGTCGCGGCGCAGCCGGGCCAGGGCGGGGCCGAGGTCGGGCGCCTTCAGGGTAGCCAGAACATCGGCGCTGGGCGTATCGGCCTTGGGCGTATCGGCGCTGGGCGTGTCGGAATTGAGCGGGGCGCAATCGGAAATGCCCAGCAGGGCCGCCGCCTCGTCGGACAGAAGGCATTCGCCCCGGTCGGTCCAGGCGCACCAGGGCTGCGGGGTCGCGGCCAGCATCGCCCGCCAGCGGTCGCGGTCTGTGGCGGCGTGATCGGCTTGGCGCCGGGGTTCCTTGTTCCAAAAGAAGCCAGCGAGACCGACCACGCTCTTCACCCCCGGGACTGCCGGTGCTTGGTAACTGCCCGGCTGAATCTGTCAAAATGATTCAAGATGCGCAGAGTAGTTCAGCCCTTTCCCACCGACAAGCGACACCCGCCGACCTTGCGTCTTTTCGGATTGCCGTTCCCGCCCAGGTAGATTTCGCTCCAACACGTCCGGTCACGCCATGCTCTCTTCCGGGCTGGGCACCGTCTCTTTCGTGTGGCGCAGGGCGCAAATCGCCTTTTCGACCTCGGGAAAGGCCGCAGCCATGGCGTTGGCATGGCGGGCCATGTCGGTTTCGCGCCCCTCGACGACGGCGCGTTCGAGCGCCGTGCAGGCGGCGGCCAGCGCCTTCGCCCCGGCGGTCCGCGCCGCCCCGGCGGCCGAATGGGCGGCGGCCCGCGCCTCCTCGCGATCGCCGGCGTCGAGCGCCTGCCGCACCCGCTCCAGCGTCGGGCGCGTCGTCTCGATGAAGAAATCCATCATGTCGAGCGTGCCGTCATCCAGGCCGTTCTCCGCCGTGCAGCCGAAGGTTTCGCGCACATGGTCGAGGTCGAGAACCGGAAGCGCCTCCTCCGCGGCGGCCGGTGCGGGTATCGGTGCCTCCGCCGGTGGGGGGCGGGCCTCCAGCCAGCGGCCCAGCACCTGGGACAGCTGCGCCAGCGTCACCGGCTTGGCGAGGTAGTCGTCCATCCCGGCGGCCAGACAGCGCTCCATCTCGCCGGACAGGGCATTGGCGGTCATGGCGACGATGGAGGTGCGCCGCCGCCCGTCCCGTTCCTCCGCCCGGATGCGGCGGGCCAGCTCGTAGCCGTCCATCACCGGCATGTGGCAGTCGGTGACGATCAGCCGGTGCCGGCCGACGCGCCACGCCGCCAGCGCCTGCTCGCCGTCGGCCGCCAGTTCCGCCGCATAGCCCAGCCGGCGCAGCTGGCGCAGCACGACCTGCTGGTTGGTCGGATGGTCCTCCGCCACCAGGATGGGGCCGTGGCCGGCGGTGTCCGCCGGTCCGGGTGCTGCGGCACCGGAATCGGCATTGCGTGCCGGCGGCTGGCCGGCCGGCTCTGCGCCGATGGCATCCGGGGCCGTGCGGCCGGTCAGCGTGGCCGCGGCGCGGATCAGGGCGGCACGGTGGACCGGCTGCACCAGCCCGGCCGCCGACCCTGAAACGGTGTGGGGAGAGGCGACCGCCCCGCCGCCAGCCGCCCCACCGCCCGTTGTCCGCCCGTCGCCGAGCAGGAGCCGCGGCAATCCCGGAGCGCAGGCGCCAACCAGCGGGTCCAGCCGGCCGGCCAGCGCCGTCGTCGTCACCAGCAGCCCGAAGCCGCCCCGCCCCAGCTTCGATGCCGTGTCGGCCACCGAGGAGGAGACCGTCACCGCCGCCCCGCCCTGCTCCAGATAGCAGGCCAGCACCGCGCGCTGCACCTCGTCCTCGTCGGCGACGAGGACCGGCAGGCCGTCCAGCGGTGCCGGGGGCAGGGGCGATGACAGGGGCTCCGGCGCACGCGGCAATTCCACCGTAAACCAGAAGGTGGATCCGGCGCCGGGCACCGAAGTGACGCCGATCCGCCCGCCCATCCGCTCGATCAGCCGGGTGCAGATCGCCAGCCCCAGCCCGGTGCCGCCGAACCGGCGGGTGGTGGAGCTGTCGGCCTGACTGAAGGGCTGGAACAGCCGGGCCTGCCCCTCCGGCCCGATGCCGATCCCGGTGTCCTCCACCGCCACATGCAGGCGGACATGGTCCGGCCGGGCTGGATTGGCGTCGGTGTCGGCGTTGACGGGACCGACGGTGCCGACGCGCAGCACCACCCGGCCGCGGTCGGTGAACTTGATGGCGTTGCCGGTCAGGTTGAACAGGATCTGGCGCAGCCGGCCGGAATCGCCGCGCAGCCGGTCCGGCACCAACCGGTCGATGGCGCAGATCAGCGCCAGCCCCTTCTGGTGGGCCTGGGGCGCCAGCAGGTCGGACACCCCCTCCACCAGATCGGCCGGGCGCAGCTCCAGCTCCTCTAGCTCCAGCTTGCCCGCCTCGATCTTCGACAAATCCAGGATGTCGTCGATGATCCGCAGCAAGGCCGCCCCGCTGTCGCGCATGGTCGAGACCAGCGTGCGCTGCTCCTCGTCCAGCGGGGTCAGGGCCATCAGCTCCAGCATGCCCAGGACGCCGTTCATCGGCGTGCGGATCTCGTGGCTCATCGTCGCCAGGAATTCGGCCTTGGACCGGGCGGCGATCTCCGCCTGCTCCTTGGCGCTGCGCAGCGCCTCCTCCGCCTGCTTGCGCGCGGTGATGTCGTAGCTCCAGGCCAGCACCGCCGGCTCGCCCTCGAAGCTGGTGCGCTGGAGCGTCTGCAAGGCCCAGACCCGGCTGCCGTCGGGGCGGTCGACCGCCACCTCGGCATCGCGCACCAGCACGCCGCCGCTTTCCGCCTCCCAGTCCTGGCCGGTTCCGCCCCGGCTGATGCTGGCGCCGGGCAGGGCCAGCGCGTGGCGGCTGCCGACGAAATCCTCCAGCGGCCGGCCGGCCAGCTCGGCGGCGCGGGCGTTGGCGAAGGCGACGGTGCCGTCGGCGCGGCCGATGGAGACGCCGACCGGGCTCTGTTCCAGGATGGTGCGCAGCCGGCGCTCGCCGTCGGCCAGCGCGCTTTCCCGGGCGCGGATGGTGGTGACGAAATAGGACAGCGCCCGCGCCATCTCGCCGATCTCGTCCCGGCTGCCGGACGGGGTGGAGGCGGGCAGGTCCAGATGGGACAGCGGATCGGGCATCGAGCCCGGTGCCAGACCCGGAGTCGGGCCCGGCATTCCGGCCGGCCCGGCCGTCTCCACCGCCTGCATGGCGCTGCGCAGGCGGCGCAGCCGCGCCACCACATTGCGGTGGATGTAGGCGAAGATGGCGGCGGCGCCCAGGATCGACAGCACGGCCATGGCGATCACCGCCCGCTCGCCGTCGCGGATCACCCGTTCGAACTCGCCGGACCGGTGGGCGACATCCTGCTCCACCGCCAGGAAATAGTCGGAGACGATGCCGACCAGCTGGTCGGAGACCGCCTGGTTGCGCGCGGCCGACCGCTTGATCGACCGGTGCAGCGACAGCTCCGCCTCGCGCAGGGAGAACAGGGGCGAGCGGCCGAACGCCTGCTCCACCAGTTCGCGCTGCAACGGCTCCAGCCGGGCGGCCTGTTCGGCCGGCAGCAGGGCCAGCGCCTCCGCGGCATTGTCGAGCGCGGTGCGGGTGTCGGCCTGGAGACGGTCCAGCTGGCTGTCGCGGTCGGCGCGCAGCGCCGCCAGCAGCGTGGTCGCCGCTCCGGTCAGCTCGCGGCGCCAGCGTTCCAGCGCCTCGCGGCTGCGCTCCGCCGCCTCGGCATCGGGCAGACCGGCCCGCAGCTCCATGGTCCAGGCGCCTTCGGCCTCCTGCGACTCGGCGGCGCCCAGCCGGCCGGTCAGGGTGGCCAGCGCCTGGGCGCGGGTGCTGGTCTCGGCGGTCAGGGCCAGCTGCTGGCGGACCTGGGAGTTCAGGGTCAGCAGCGTGCCGACCAGTTCGTTCTTGCGGCGGTCCAGCTCGCCCAGATCGGCCCGGCTGCTTTCGGCGCGGCTGCCGCCCGTCCTGCCGCCGGGCTGATCGGCGAAACGCACGGCGCCGCCATGGGCGATCAGCCGGGCCATCAGCTGTTCCAGCCGGACGATCTGGTCGCCCATCCGCGCCATCACCGCCTCGCGCGCGGTCTGGTCCTGGGCGGCGACCAGGGCGGGGGCGATGGCGGCGACGGCGCCGCTCTGCTGCACCAGCTGGGCGGCGGCGACCAGCCCCGGCACCTTGGCGGTGGCGATCTGCTCGTACCCCTGGTGGAAACGCGAGAACAGCGAGACGGCGACGACGCTGGTCGCCGCGGCCAGCCCGCCGATGACCGTCAACCCCGCCAGGATGCGGAACGCCACGCTCCGCCCCAGATTGAGCCTCAGGCTCCGCCCCAGGTTCAGCCGGGGACCCCGCATGCCCACCCCCTCGCCCGCTGCCGACCTACCCCCATCGGCCTGGCGATCATGCCATAGAAAGCGGGGGAGGGGTGGGGCGAAGTCAGGGGTGTGTTTCCAGCCGGTTCAGGCGACGCCGGTGGACCCGAAGCCGCCGGCACCCCGCGCGGTCTCGTCCAGCGAGGCGACCTCGACCAGCACCGCCCGGGGCGCCTCGGCGATCACCGCCTGGGCGACGCGGTCGCCGCGGGCGATGGCGAAGGACTCCTCGCCCAGATTGATCAGGCAGACGCCGACCGGCCCGCGATAGTCGCAATCGACGGTGCCCGGCGTGTTCAGCACGGTGACGCCGTTCTCCACCGCCAGCCCGGAACGCGGCCTGATCTGCATCTCCCACCCCGCCGGCAGCCCGACGGCGAAGCCGGTCGGCACCAGCACCCGCTTGCCGGGCTCCAGCGTGACGGGGGCGTCCGCCGGCACCGCGGCGCGCAGGTCGAAGCCGGCGGCGCCATCGGTCGCGTAGGAGGGCAGCGGCAGGTCGTCGTTGCCGGGCAGGCGGAGGAAGGCGACGGTAGGCGACAAGGTGGAAGACATGGAGCGGTTCCTCGTGTTCGGATGGCGGGACGGGCGCCGGGTAGACGCTACTCCGCCGTCAAAGTCTCGGTGAAGTGCTTCGCCACCGCCTCGGCCAGCCGGGCGGCGACGGCGTCCTTGGCCATGGTGGGCCAGGACTCCATGCCATCGGCACGGATCAGGTGGACGGTGTTGTCGCTACCGCCGAAGGTGCCGGTGCCGGGGGAGACGTCGTTGGCGACGATCCAGTCGCAGCCCTTGCGGGCGCGCTTGGCGGTGGCATAGGCAAGCACGTCGCCGGTCTCCGCCGCGAAGCCAACGACCAGGGCCGGGCGGCGGTCGCCGGGGCGGGACAGGGTGGCGAGGATGTCGGGGTTCTCGGTCAGCGCCAGGGCGGGCGGGCCACTGCCGTCCTTCTTCAGCTTGCGGTCGCCGGCACCGTCGACGCGCCAGTCCGCCACCGCGGCGGCGCAGACGGCGATGTCGGCCGGCAAGGCCGCCTCGCAGGCCGCCAGCATCTCGCGCGCCGTCTCGATATGGACGACGCTGCAACCGGCCGGGTCGGGCAGGCGGGTCGGGCCGCTGACCAGCGTCACCTCGGCTCCCAGCGTCGCCAGCGCCGCGGCGATGGCGTGGCCCTGCCTGCCGGATGAGCGGTTGGCGATGTAGCGCACCGGGTCGATCGGCTCGTGGGTCGGGCCGCTGGTGACGATGGCGCGGCGTCCGGCCAGCGGACGGTGCGCCTCCGCGGTGAAGATGCCGGCGATGGCCTCGACGATCTCCATCGGCTCGGCCATGCGGCCGGGACCGAACTCGTTGCAGGCCATCACGCCCTCGTTGGGGCCGACGCGCAGCACGCCGCGGCTTTCCAGCAGCGCCATGTTGGCCTGGGTCGCGGCATGCTGCCACATGCGGACATTCATGGCGGGGGCGACCAGCACCGGCTTGTCGGTGGCGAGCAGCACGGTGGCGGCCAGATCGTCGGCCATGCCGGCGGCCATCCGCGCCAGCAGGTTGGCGGTGGCCGGCGCCACCACCAGCAGGTCGGCCTCGCGCGACAGGCGGATGTGGCCCATCTCCGACTCGTCGGTCAGCGACCACAGGTCGCGGTAGACGGTATCCTCGGTCAGCGCCTGTACCGACAACGGGGTAACGAAGCGGGCGCCGGCCTCGGTCAGCACCGCCCGCACCGTCACGCCGCGCTCGCGCAGGCGGCGGATCAGCTCCAGGCTCTTGTAGGCGGCGATGCCGCCGGCGATGACCAGCAGAACGCGCTTGCCGGCCAGAATGGCGTGATCGGCCATGCGAACCCCCTCTTTCCGGCGCCCGCTTCCCGACGCCTCATGACCGCTGCTGATAGTTCATCGCGCCGCCCCCGGCAAGCGGCTGGGCCGCGACAGATCCGGTCCGTTGACGATTTCGATCCGTTCGTGGCTGCCCGCATGCGCGTAGGGGTGGGATTTTCAGAATTATCTGTTAGACAATAGGAGCTGTCCCGTCCCTACCTTCGCGTGTCGCACACAGCATGCCGCCCGGTTCCATCCCCGTCCTGCTGATCGAAGACACGCCCTCGCTGGCCCGTGTCTACGCGGAATACCTGAAAAAGGAATCCCACACCGTCATCTCGGTGGAAACCGGGGCCGACGCGCTGGCGCAGCTGAACGACGGCGCGCCGATGGTGGTTCTGCTGGATTTGCAGCTGCCGGACATGAACGGGATGGAGGTGCTGAAACGCATCGACGCCCAGGCGCTGCCCTGCGCCGTCATCGTCATCACCGCCCACGGCTCGGTGAAGGCTGCGGTCGAGGCGATGCGCTACGGCGCCTACGATTTCCTGGTGAAGCCTTTCTCCGCCGACCGGCTGGTGGTGACGGTCCGCAACGCGATGGAGCGGCTGCGGCTGGCCCAGCTGGTCGACACCTTCGAGAAGGACCTGAACCGCGCCCGTTACCACGGCTTCATCGGCTCGTCGCTGGCGATGCAGGCGGTCTACCGCATCGTCGACAGCGCCGCGTCGTCGCGCGCCACCGTCTTCATCACCGGCGAGTCCGGCACCGGCAAGGAGGTCTGCGCCGAGGCGATCCACCGCCAGAGCCAGCGGGCCTCGAAGCCCTTCATCGCCATCAACTGCGGCGCCATCCCGAAGGATCTCATGGAAAGCGAGATCTTCGGCCATGTGAAGGGCAGCTTCACCGGGGCGGTGTCCGACCGCGAGGGTGCGGCGGCGCGTGCCGACGGCGGCACCCTGTTCCTGGACGAGATCTGCGAGCTGGCGCCCGATCTCCAGACCAAGCTGCTGCGCTTCATCCAGACCGGCACCTTCACCCCCGTCGGCGGCTCGAAGCTGGAGAAGGTCGACCTGCGCATCGTCTGCGCCACCAACCGCGATCCGCTGCGCGAGGTGGAGGAGGGGCGGTTCCGCGAGGATCTCTATTACCGCCTGCACGTCATCCCCATCCATCTGCCGCCGCTGCGCGAGCGCGAGGACGACGTGCTGGAGATCGCCCGCCACTATCTGGCCGAGTTCGCCAAGGAGGAGAAGAAGGGCTTCACCCGCTTCTCGCCCCAGACCGAACATGCGCTGCGCCACTACCACTGGCCGGGCAACGTCCGCCAATTGCAGAATGTCGTGCGCATCGTCGCGGTCCTGCATGACGGCGACACCGTGACGCCCGAGATGCTGCCGTCGCCTCTCGGCACGCCGCAGCCGTTGCAAATACTGGCCGCCGCCGCGCCGGCCGGTGCCGCCGCCGCCCCGCGGCCCCATGTCCCGCTCTCCCCCGACGCCATCAAGCCGCTGTGGGAGGTCGAGAAGGACGCCATCGAGGACGCCATCGCGGCCTGTGACGGCAACATTCCGCGCGCCGCCGCCCTGTTGCAGATCAGCGCCTCCACGATCTACCGCAAGCGTCTGGCCTGGCAGGCCGAGGGGAAGCTGTAGCCACGTCCGGCGACCGGACCGACGCGTCAGACCTGCTTCGACCTAACCCTTTATTTCGGCAAGAAAATCCGCCTCATGCCCGGAATCCGTCAAGAAACGGGCTAATACCCTTCGACAAAGCTCCGTCGCCTTGGTCGTAATTCCACTCCGGATTTTGCCGTCGTTAGTCCTATGCCGTGAGATGGAATTGCCCGCAACCACAGCATGCGGCTAGCCTCCCCGCACAATGTCTTGGTTCCGCTTGCCCGGCAGGCCTCACGGCGCGGCCGATGCCGGCGATCTTGGACCCAGCCGTTTTGCCAAAGACTTGTCTTGCAGTGACTATAAGGGGGAGGCCCATGACCAACGGTACCGTAAAATGGTTCAACACCAGCAAAGGTTACGGCTTCATCGCGCCGGAGGCCGGTTCGAAGGACGTGTTCGTGCACATCACCGCGGTTCAGCGCTCCGGCCTGCATGCCCTGTCGGAGGGCCAGCGTGTCCAGTTCGAGGTCGCCCGCGGCGACAACGGCAAGGACTCCGCCGTGAACATCAGCGTCGTCGAGTGACGGGTCCGCGCTGAGTCGGACCGGATACAGTCAGACCGGATACCCGGCGGCGCGGTAGGCCGCGATGGCATCCCCGGCCAGCCGGGGAATCTCGCCGCGCAGCCTTTCCACCGTGTCCGCCGACCCGTCCGCCACCCCGTCCCCATCCCCTTTTTCGGCTTCCTCCCGCTCCGCCAGGGATGCCCGGCACGCCATCTCCAGCGCGCGGGCGGCGCTGCACAGGGTGCTGGCGCCGAAGGTCCCGGCGGTGCTTTTCAGCGTGTGCGCCTCGCGCGTCAGGACGGTGCGGTCAGTCTCCCCGGCGATGCGCGCCACCCGTTCGCGGGTCTCCTCCACGAACTGCCGCAGCACGTCGGTCAGCAACTCCGCATCCAGATCCTGCGCCAGCTGGGCCAGCACCTCGCGGTCCAGCACCTCGCCCGCTGCCGCCGGCGCGGCCGACGCGCAGAGGCCGAAGCCGGACGACATGTCCGGCGAGGCCGAGGCCCGCCATTCCGAGGCCCGCAGCCATTTCTCCACCGTCTCCAGCAGCTGTGCCCGGTCGACCGGCTTGGCGACATGGTCGTTCATGCCGGCGTGCTGGCAGCGGACGCGGTCGGCCTCGTCGGTGTCGGCGGTCATGGCCACCACCGGCACCCGGCCGGCCGGCCCCGGCAGATCGCGCAGCAGGCGGGTGGCGGTCAGCCCGTCCATCTCCGGCATCGACAGGTCCATCAGGATCAGGTCGTAGCCGCCGGCCTGCGCCGCCATCACCGCCTCCAGCCCGTTGCCGGCGGTGTCGGCGCGGTGCCCGGCCTGCGCCAGGATGGCGGTGACGAGCATCTGGTTCAGCGGACTGTCCTCCACCACCAGAATCCGGCATGGCGCCGGCTGACCGTCCGTGGGGAGAAGCGACGGCGGCGTCCGCTCAGTCATCGCAAGCATGCTCCGCAATGAAGAAGGTGCCAGTGTATAGGGCGCGGCCTTGCCGCTGCAAAGCCCCGCTCCATGTATGCGGACGGGTGGTATTCACGGAGTCCCGCCGTCCGGCGCTTCAAATCGGCGCGTCCCGCCGGTATGGTGTCGCGCTTGGCCGGTGTCCGGACCCGATGCCGCCCACCTGACAAACAGCTTCCCTTCGACTTCAGGCAGTGCCGCAGACGATGACCAAACTGAACACCTACCGCTCCGGTCCCGACGAGCGCGGGCATTTCGGAATCTTTGGCGGCCGCTTCGTCGCCGAGACGCTGATGCCCCTGATCCTGGAAGTCGAGAAGGCCTATCGCGAGGCGCGCGCCGATCCCGCCTTCGAAGGCGAGATGCGCCAGCAGCTGAAGCAGTATGTCGGCCGGCCCAACCCGCTCTATTACGCGGAACGCCTGACCGAACGGCTGGGTGGGGCCAAGGTCTACTTCAAGCGCGAGGAGCTGAACCACACCGGCGCGCACAAGATCAACAACTGCATCGGCCAGATCCTGCTGGCCCGGCGCATGGGCAAGACCCGCATCATCGCCGAGACGGGCGCCGGCCAGCATGGCGTGGCGACCGCGACGGTCTGCGCGCTCTACGACATGCCCTGCGTCATCTACATGGGCGAGACCGACATCGCCCGCCAGCAGCCCAACGTCTTCCGCATGAAGCTGCTGGGCGCCGAAGTCCGCCCGGTGACGTCGGGCAGCGGCACGCTGAAGGACGCGATGAACGAGGCGCTGCGCGACTGGGTCACCAACGTCGCCGACACTTTCTACATCATCGGCACCGCCGCCGGCCCGCACCCCTATCCCGCCATGGTCCGCGACTTCCAGTCGGTGATCGGCGACGAGGTGCGCACCCAGATGCAGGAGCTGGAAGGCCGCCTGCCCGACAGCCTGGTCGCCTGCGTCGGCGGCGGATCCAACGCCATCGGCCTGTTCCATCCCTTCCTCGACGATCCCTCGGTGCAGATGATCGGCGTCGAGGCCGCCGGCCGCGGCATCGAGAAGGGTCCGCTCGACCATGCCGCCTCGATCAACGGCGGGCGTCCCGGCGTGCTGCACGGCAACCGCACCTACCTGCTGCAGGACGAGGACGGCCAGATCCTCGAAGGCCACTCGATCTCCGCCGGCCTCGACTATCCCGGCATCGGGCCGGAGCACAGCTGGCTGCACGATGTCGGCCGCGTCGAATACGCCTATGCCACCGACCAGGAGGCGCTGGACGCCTTCCAGCTCTGCGCCCGCACCGAGGGCATCATCCCGGCGCTGGAATCCGCCCACGGCCTAGCCGAGGTGATCAAGCGCGCACCGAAACTGCCCAAGGACCACCTGATGGTGCTGTGCCTGTCGGGCCGCGGCGACAAGGACATCTTCTCCGTCGCCAAGCATCTGGGAGTGGAACTGTGAGCGCCGACATTCTGGCCGATGGCCGCATCGCCCGCCGTTTTGCCGCGCTGAAGGCGGAAGGCCGCGCCGGTCTGGTCACCTTCATCACCGCCGGCGATCCCGATCCCGCCGTGTCGCAGGCGGTGCTGAACGGCCTGCCGGCCGCCGGTGCCGACCTGATCGAGCTGGGCATGCCCTTCACCGACCCGATGGCCGACGGCCCGGCGATCCAGGCCTCCTCGCTGCGCGCGCTGAAGGCCGGGATGACGGTGCGCAGGACGCTGGAGATGGTCCGCGGCTTCCGCAAGCTGGATGCCGACACCCCGATCATCCTGATGGGCTATTTCAACCCGATCCATGCCTATGGGGTGGAGCCCTTCCTGGCCGCGGCGCGCGAGGCCGGGGTCGACGGCCTGATCGTCGTCGACCTGCCGCCGGAGGAGGACGAGGAGCTGTGCCTGCCGGCGGTGAAGGCCGGCGTCAGCTTCGTCCGCCTGACGACGCCGACCACAGACGAGGCGCGCATGCCCGCCGTGATGCGCAACACCTCGGGCTTCGTCTATTACGTGTCGATCGCCGGCATCACCGGCACCGCCAGCGCGTCGAACACCGCCATCGATGCGGCGGTCGCCCGGCTGAAGCGCCACACCGACCTGCCGGTCGCCGTCGGCTTCGGCATCAAGACGCCGGACCAGGCTGCCGAGGTCGCCCGCGTCGCCGACGCCGCCGTGGTCGGCTCCGCCATCGTCACCCGTCTTGCCGATGGGATCGACGGGACCGGTGCGGTCAGGCCGGGCACGGTCGAGGACGTTCTGGGCTTCGTCGGCGAACTGGCCAAGGGCGTGCGCGCGGCGCGGGGCTGAGGGACGGACGGTTTACAACGACGGCAAACCGCTTTACGACACCTGCAACACGATCGCTCATGGCGACGACCGGCTGAAGAACCCGGTGCGGCACGGACCCGATGTCCGGCCGCCGCCGGGCTTCGGCGTACCGCCATGTCGTTGAAAGGCGTTCCATGAACTGGCTTACCAACTACGTCCGCCCCAAGATCCGCGCGCTCTATGCCCGCAAGGAAGTGCCCGACAACCTCTGGCACAAGTGCCCGAGCTGCGAGTCGATGCTGTTCCACCGCGAGCTGGAGGACAATCTCCATGTCTGCCAGCATTGCGGCTTCCACATGCGGCTCGGCCCGGTCAAGCGGCTGGAGACGATGTTCGACGACGGCGCCTATGAGGGTGTCGAGCTGCCGAAGTCGGTCGCCGACCCGCTGAAGTTCCGCGATCAGAAGCGCTACACCGACCGCCTGAAGGAAGCCCAGACCAAGACCGGCCGCACCGACGCCATCGTCGTCGGCGAGGGCCGCATCGGCGGCCATGCCGCCGTGGTCGCCGCCTTCGACTTCGGCTTCATGGGCGGGTCGATGGGCATCGCCGTCGGCGAAGGGCTGCTGACCGCCGCCCGTCTGGCGGTGGCGAAGAACGCCCCGCTGATCGTCGTTCCGGCATCGGGCGGCGCCCGCATGCAGGAAGGCATCCTGTCGCTGATGCAGATGCCGCGCACCACCATCGCGGTGGAGATGGTCAAGGAAGCCGGCCTGCCCTACATCGTGGTGCTGACCGACCCGACCACCGGCGGCGTCACCGCCAGCTTCGCCATGCTGGGCGACATCCACATCGCCGAGAAGGGCGCGCAGATCGGCTTCGCCGGTGCCCGCGTGATCGAGAGCACGATCCGCGAGACCCTGCCGGAAGGCTTCCAGCGCTCCGAATATCTGCTGGAACACGGCATGGTCGACATGGTCGTCCACCGCCGCGACCTGCGCCCGACGCTGGTCCGCACCATCGGCCTGCTGATGACGCCGCGGATCGACGCGGTGGTCGAGGATCTCGACCTGACCGCCGCCCAGGGTGCTGTCCAGGGCGTCGGCGGCGAACCGGCACAGCTGCCTCAGGGGGCGGTGGCCCAGCCGGGCACGCCGCAGCCGGGTCTGCCGCCTGCCACCCAGGCGACCGCGGCCCAGCCGGCCTCCACGGCGGAGCCGGTCCAGGCCGGCGACGACTGACCGGCCATACCCCAGCGGCAGCACTCCCGCGACCATCCGACCAGAGACGATCATGAGCGACGCCCCGACCCCGCTGGCCAACCCGTCCGCAAGGCTGGCGGCGACCCGTTCCGACCCGGTGCTGGATCGGTTGAAGGGGCTTCACCCCAAAATCATCGACCTGTCGCTGGACCGGGTGCACCGTCTGCTGGCGGCGCTGGACCATCCGGAGCGGAAGCTGCCGCCGGTGGTCCATGTCGCCGGCACCAACGGCAAGGGATCGACGGTCGCCTTCCTGCGCGCAATGCTGGAGGCGGCCGGTCATCGCGTCCATGTCTACACCTCGCCGCACCTCGTCCGCTTCCACGAGCGCATCCGCCTGGGCGGGCGTCAGGGGGGGCGCCTGATCGACGACGATCATCTGGCCGCCCTGCTGGAGGAATGCGAGGTCGCCAACGCCGGCAACCCGATCACCTTCTTCGAGGTGACGACGGTCGCGGCCTTCCTCGCCTTCTCCCGCGTGCCGGCCGACGTCGTGCTGCTGGAGACCGGGCTGGGCGGGCGGCTGGACGCCACCAATGTGGTGGACAGGCCGGCGGTGACGGCGATCACCCGCATCTCCTACGACCACCGCCAGTTCCTGGGCGACTCGCTGCTGGAGATCGCCAGCGAGAAGGCCGGCATCTTCAAGCCCGGCATCCCGGTGGTCCTGGCGCCGCAGCCGGAGGCCGACGCGCTGAAGGCCTTGAACTTGCGCGCCAACGCCATCGCCGCGCCGATCCAGAGCTGGTCGGTGGAAGAGCGTCCGGACGGCTTCCGCTTCGAGAGCACCAGACGGCGGCTCGACCTGCCGATGCCCGGACTGGCCGGCGCCCACCAGATCACCAATGCTGGCGTCGCCATCGCCTGCCTCGACCATCTGCCGCTGGCGGTGGACGACGAGGCGGTGCGCCGTGGCCTTGCCGGCGTCGAATGGCCGGCCCGCCTGCAACGGCTGACCCGCGGCCCGCTGGCCGAAAGCCTGCCCGCGGGCTGGGAGCTGTGGCTGGACGGCGGCCACAACGATTCGGCGGGCGAGGTTCTGGCCCGCCAGGCGGTCGACTGGTCGCGCGGGCAACCGGATGAGGGATCGGATGGCGGCTCTTCTCTGCCGCTGCTGCTGATCTACGGCATGCTGTCCAGCAAGGATCCGTTCGAGTTCCTGGGGCCCCTGGCTCCCTTCACCCATTCCCTGCGCGCGGTGGCGATCCCCGGCGAGGAAGCCAGCTTCACCGCCGAGGAATCCTGTGAGACCGCCAATCTCTGCGGCATCCGCGACCACGCCGCCGCCGACGGGGTGGACGCCGCCCTTGCCGATCTGGTGGCCGGCCGCCGAACCCCGGCGCGCGTGCTGATCTGCGGCTCGCTCTACCTTGCCGGGACGGTGCTGGCGGAGAACGGGTGAGCCTTTCGAGTTTTCCAATCATGGATGCCGGCGGGCCATCGTGTCCGCCGGCAACGTCTGCTGGCTGCGCAAGGCCCAAAACGAAAAAGCGGGCCAGATGCCGTTCCCGGCAACGCCCGCTGACCTTCTACCGACTTGTCTCACCCTTCGAGGGAAGGGGAAAATGGTGGAGCCGAGGAGGATCGAACTCCCGACCTACGCATTGCGAACGCGTCGCTCTCCCAGCTGAGCTACGGCCCCACACTCACACCGTTGCGTCTTCGTCGCCCCGGCGTGGCGCGGATATTGTCCATCGCGGGGGGTGCTGTCAAGCGCTTGATTCAGAAAAAATGACGTGTGCGTGCGATGACGTGGGAGAGGGATCGGGAGGGGGCGCGGGGCGGGGCATAGGACGGCCGATCCGCCGCAGGCCGCCCGGCCGATCGGCGGGCCGCCGTACTGGACAGGTCTCGCCGCTTATGCTTAGGGTGCCCGGAAAAGGCTGGCGCCCGCTGCGCAACCCTCTGCGCGCGGCCGTCGCAAAACCGCCCTGGAGCTGGCCCGGCATGATCGCGCTGTATTTGCTCATCAACACCATCCTCGACCTGTTCTTCTGGGTCCTGATCCTGTCGGCGATTCTCAGCTGGCTGGTGGCGTTCAACATCGTGAACACGCGCAACCGCGCGGTCTACCTGATCGGCGATTTCCTGTACCGCATCACCGAGCCGGTGCTGCGCCCGATCCGCCGCGTCCTGCCCAACCTGGGCGGGCTGGACCTGTCGCCCATCGTCGTGCTGCTGGCGATCTCCTTCATCCAGAACCTGATGGCCCAATACTGGCCGCGCTTCTGACCGTGGCGTCCTCCTCCCCCTTCGAGGCGGTGGCCGACGGGCTGCGGGTGGCGCTGCGGGTGACGCCCAAGGCGTCGCGCAACGCGGTGACCGGCACGGCCGATGCGGTCGATGCGAAGGGGGAGGGGAAACGGGTGCTCAAGCTGGCGGTCACGGCGGTGCCGGAAAACGGCAAGGCGAACGAGGCCGTCATAAAACTGTTGTCGAAGGCGTGGAAACTGCCCAAGACCAGCCTGACCGTGGTGGCCGGCGCCACCGACCGGAACAAGATTTTGCATGTGGCGGGCGACCCGGCGGCATTGCTGGCGCGGCTGTCGCCCCTGATCGACGATGTGGGCAGCGAGGGTGGAGAGTAGCATGGCGGACGCGAAGATCATCGACGGCAAGGCCTTTGCGGCCGGCCTGCGTGCGCGGGTGGCGGATGGTGTGGCGGCGTTGAAGGCCAGCCACGGCGTCACCCCCGGTCTGGCCGTCGTGCTGGTGGGCGAGGATGCGGCCAGCCAGGTCTATGTCCGTTCCAAGGAGCGGGCGCTGGTCGAACTCGGCATGAACAGCTTCGACCATCACGAGCCGGCCGACATGGCCGAAGCCGACCTGCTGGCGCTGATCGACCGCCTGAACGCCGACCCCGCCGTGCATGGCATCCTGGTCCAGCTGCCGCTGCCCAAGCACATCGACACCCAGAAGGTGCTGGCCCGCATCGTCCCGGAAAAGGACGCCGACGGCTTCCACGTCGTCAATGCCGGCCTGCTCGCCACCGGCCAGCCGGGCGCCATCGTCCCCTGCACGCCGCTGGGCAGCCTGCTGCTGATCCGCGACACGCTGGGCCGCGACCTGAAGGGCAAGCGGGCGCTGGTGCTCGGCCGCTCCAACATCGTCGGCAAGCCGATGGCGCAGCTGCTGCTGCAAGCCGACTGCACGGTGACGCTGGCCCATTCCCGCACGGCCGATCTGGCCGGCGAATGCCGCCGCGCCGACATCCTGGTGGCGGCGGTCGGCCGGCCGGAGATGGTGCGCGGCGACTGGATCAAGCCGGGCGCCACCGTGATCGATGTCGGCATCAACCGCGTCGCCGCGGCGGAGCCGGGCAAGACCCGTCTGGTCGGCGACGTCGCCTTCGACGAGGCGGTGACGGTCGCCGGCGCCATCACGCCGGTTCCCGGCGGCGTCGGCCCGATGACCATCGCCTGCCTGATGCTGAACACGCTGGCCGCGGCCTGCCGCGCCGCCGGCGCGCCGGTGCCCGAAGAGGCTGCCCTTTGATCACCGTCCATGCCCGTGCCGAAGACGGGCGGGTGGTGCGCCAGCCGCTGGAACTCGGCGAGCCTTTGCCGGGCGGTGCGGTCTGGATCGACCTTCTGCGTCCGACCGAAGCGGAGCGCGCCCATGTCGGCGCGCTGACCGGCTGCGATCTGCCGACGCGCGAGGAGATGAAGGAGATCGAGGCCTCCAGCCAGCTCTATGTCGAGGGGGAGGGCATCTACATGACCTCTCCCATCATCTCGCGCGCCACCTCGCCCCATCCCGAGCAGGGCGAGCTGACTTTCGTGCTGACCCCGCGCCACCTCATCACGCTGCGCTACACCGAACCGCTGCCGGTCATCACCTTCGCCGCCCGCTGCGTCCGCCAGCCGGAACTGCTGGCGACGGGAGAGAGTGCGCTGTTCGGGCTGCTGGACGCGGTGATCGACCGGGTCGCCGACGTGCTGGAGCTGGTCGGCGGCCGCATCGACGAGCTGTCGGCCCGCGTCTTCGACGATTCGCTGGACGGCGGCGGTTTCGGCAAGGCGGCCAAGAAGCCGGACGAGCTGCAGGACGTGCTGCGCGGCATCGGCCGTGCCGGCGACCTGACCCACAAGGTGCGCGACAGCTTGGCCGGCCTCGACCGGCTGGTGGTGTTCATGACCTCGGTCAGCGGCGGGCGGCTGAACAAGGACCAGAAGACCGCGCTGAAGACGATGACGCGCGACTTGCGGTCCCTGACCGAACATGCCGGCTTTCTGGCGCACGAGGCGAACTTCCTGCTCGACGCCACGCTGGGCCTGATCAACATCGAACAGAACGCCATCATCAAGATCTTCTCGGTCGTCTCGGTGGCGCTGATGCCGCCGACGCTGATCGCGTCCGCCTATGGCATGAACTTCAAGCACATGCCGGAACTGGACTGGGAGTTCGGCTACCCCATGGCCATCCTGCTGATGGTGCTGTCGGCGGTGGTCCCGCTCTGGTACTTCCGCCGGCGCGGCTGGCTGTAAATCCACCTTACAACAGGGAAATCCCGCCGATGACGACCATCCTGCCCGACGCTGCCCTCGACGCGCTTCTGGCGCAGGATGTTCCCTACGGCGACCTGACCACCGGCTCGCTCGGCATCGCCGCCCGTCATGCCCGCATGAGCTTCGCCGCCCGCGGCGCCATGGTGCTGGCGGGGGCGGAGGAGGCGGCGCGTCTGGTGGAGAGGGCCGGCGGCCGGGTCCTGCGCGTCGAGCCCAGCGGCACCGCCGTCGAGGCCGGAGCGCTCTTCCTGGAGGCGGACGGCCCGGCCGGGGCGCTGCACCATGCCTGGAAGGTGGCGCAGACGCTGGTCGAATACGCCTCCGGCATCGCCACCCGCGCCCGCCGCATCGTCGAGGCCGCCCCCGGCGTGACCGTCGCCTGCACCCGCAAGAGCTTCCCCGGCGCCAAGGATCTCAGCGTCAAGGCGGTGCAGGCGGGCGGGGCGGTGATGCACCGGCTGGGCCTGTCGGAAACGCTGCTGGTCTTCCCCGAACACCGCGCCTTCCTGAGCGACGCTCCGGAGGCCTGGATCGCGGCGCTGCGCCGCAAGGCCCCGGAAAAGAAGATCGTGGTGGAGGTCGGGTCGATGGAGGAGGCCTTGGCCTTCGCGGAGGCCGGCGCCGACGTGATCCAGCTGGAAAAGCTGCCGCCCGCCGCCGCCCGCGCGGTGATCGAGGCGACGCGCAGCCTGACGCCGCCGCCGGTGGTGGCCCCGGCCGGCGGCGTGACCGAGGCGAACGCCGCCGCCTATGCCGCGGCCGGCTGCCGCCTGCTGATCACCTCGGCCCCCTTCTTCGGCCAGCCCGCCGACGTGAAGGTGGTGCTGGGGCCGGCGTAATGGCGAAGACTGCGACAGCGAGCCGCAATCTCTGAAATTCCTGATTTTGCGAGTGAAAGCGCTTCCGCAATACCTATGCGTGCGCCAAAGTGGCGGCGCGGACGGGATGGCGGACTGGCCGCCATCCCCGCTGCGCACAAGGAGAACAGAGGATGAAGGAAATCCTCCAACTCCTGATCCTGGCGTTGGAGATCGTCAAGCGATTGCTTGATCTCTTCAGCTAGCATCGGGCTGGCGGACAGGGGGGCGGAATCCCCCTGCCCGCCAAGCCTGATATTGCCCCATCCGTGCCTGTAGTCAACCGCCGGTATAGAAACTCTTACGCCGCCAGCCCGCCGCCCAGTTCGATGCGGACCTCCACCACGCCGGGCTCGTCCAGGTTCTCCTTGCGGACGAAACCCAGTGCGCGGCACATGTTCAGCATGTTGGTGTTCTCGCGCAGAACCTCGCCATAGACCTCCTTGATGCCGCGCGAGCGGGCGTAATCGAGGATCTTGTTCATCATGATATAGCCCAGCCCCTGGCCCTTCATGTCGGACCGCACCATCACCGCATATTCGGCGCGGCGGTTGTCGGGGTCGGCGGTGATGCGCACCACGCCATACATGATGGTGTCGCCGGTCTGCGGGTCGGGACCGACGGCGATCAGCCCCATCTCGCGGTCGTAGTCGATCTGGGTCAGCCGCGCCGCCGCCTGGTGCGACAGCCGTTTCAGCGGGGCGAAGAAGCGCAGGCGCAGGTCTTCCGCCGTCTGGTTCTCCACCAGATGGTGCACCAGCGGCTCGTCCTCCGGCAGGATCGGGCGGACGAAGAACTGGCGGCCGTCCTTGATGGTGATGCGGTCTTCCAGCGACTTCGGATAGGGGCGGATCGCCAGCCGCGCCGCCCCGGCCAGGGCCGGCACGCCGACCTTGATGCGGGCGTCCAGCGCCGTCACGCCCTCTGCGTCGGCCAGCAGCGGGTTGATGTCCATCTCCGCGATCTCGGGGAAATCGACGACCAGCTGGCTGACCTTGTTCAGCGTCAGCGCCACCGCGTCCAGATCGACCGCCGCGCGCGAGCGGTAGCCCTGGAGCTGGCGGTGGATGCGGGTGCGGCTCATCTGCTCCGCCGCCAGCTTCATGTTCAGCGGCGGCAGGGCCAGCGCGTAATCCTCCACCACCTCGACGCCGATGCCGCCCTCGCCGAACAGCAGGACCGGGCCGAACATCTCGTTCTCGGTCATGCCGACGATCAGCTCGTAGGCATCGGGGCGGACGGCCATCTCCTGCACGGTGAAGCCTTCGATCTTCGCCTCGGGCGCCAGCTCGGCGACGCGGGCCAGCATGGCCTCGGCCTCCGCCTTCACGTCCTCCGGGCTGGTCAGGCCGAGAGCGACGCCGCCGACGTCAGACTTGTGGGTGATGTCGTGCGACAGGATCTTCAGCGCGATCGGTCCGCCGATGACGCGGGCGGCGGCGGCGGCCTCCTCCGGCGTCTGGGCGACGCGGGTGTCGACCACCGGGATGCCGTAGGCGGCCAGCACGCGCTTGGCCTCATACTCGCTCAGCCACTCGCGCTTCTCGGCCATGGCGCGGGAGATCACCTTCTTCACGGTGATCTCGTCGGGCTGGAAATCCTCGGCCACCGACGGCGGGGTCTCCATCAGAAGCTGCTGGCTGCGGCGGTAGCGCACCAGATGCATGAAGGCGCGCACCGCGTCCGACGGGCCGCTGTAGGTCGGGATGCGCCCGTCGGCGAACAGCTTGCGCGCCTCCACCGCCGACTGGTCGCCGATCCAGCTGGTCAGCACCGGATGGCGGCGCGCCTTGTTGGCCTGCACCGTCTCCGCCACTGCCTGGGCGATGGCCTCGCTGTCGGTCAGGGCGGACGGGCAGTGCAGGACAAGCACGGCGTCGTTGCCGGTGTCCTGCATCAGCGCGTTCAGCGCCTCGGCATAGCGCTTGGGCGTGGCGTCGGCACCGATGCGCAGCGGGTTGCGGAAGGGTGCGCCGCCCGGCTGCCCCCCACCCGGCTGCGGACCCAGCGCCTTGGCCAGCGCCTCCTGCGTCTCGGGCGCCATGGCGGCGAGCCGGCCGCCGGCCTGGATCAGCTTGTCGGTGGCCATCACGCCCATGCCGCCGCCGTTGGTCAGGATCGCCAGCCGGTCGCCGGTGATCGGCACCCCGGTGCCCAGCGTGCCGGCGGCGTCGAACAGCTCGGCCAGGTCGTTGACCCGCAGCACGCCGGCCCGGCGGAACACCGCGTCATACACGGCGTCCGACACCGCCAGGGCGCCTGTGTGGCTGGCCGCGGCCTCCTGCGCCTCGTCCGACCGGCCGGCCTTGATGACGATCACCGGCTTCTGGCGCGAGGCGGAGCGGGCGGCCGACATGAATTTGCGGGCCTGGGTGATGCTCTCGATATAGAGCAGGATGGCGCGCACGGTGACGTCGGAGGCCAGATAGTCCAGCAGGTCGCCGAAATCGACGTCGCCGCGGTCGCCCAGGGACACCAGATGCGAGAAGCCGATCCCGCGCGAGGTCGCCCAGTCGGCGACCGAGGTCAGCACCATGGAGCTTTGCGCCACCAGCGCCACGTCGCCCTTGCGCGGCGCCACCGGCGCGAAGCTGGCGTTCATGCCGCGGCCGGGCACCATGGCGCCCAGGCTGTTCGGGCCCAGCACCCGCATCAGATAGGGCTTGGCGGTGTCCAGCATCGCCTGGGTCTGGTCGGCCGACATGCCCTTGGTCATGACGATGGCGGCCTTGGTCCCGCGCTTGCCCAGTGCGTCGATGGTCGCCGCCACCGTGTCCGGGGCGGTGCAGATGACGCCCAGGTCCGGCGTGATCGGCAGGCTGTCCACCGTCTTGTAGGTCAGCACCCCTTCCACCGCGCGCTCGGTCGGATTGACCGGCATCACCGGCCCGTCGAAGCCGGCCTGGAACAGGTTGCGGGCCACCACCGCCCCCACCGTGCCGGGTTTGCGGCTGGCGCCGATCAGGGCGATGGAGGCGGGCTTGAACAGCTTGTCGAGGTTGCGAACGGTCATGACCGGATCCGGTGCGGGGAAAGACGCCGGCCCCAGTGTGCCATGGGCTACCGACGGTTTTGATGACGAACAGCACAGGACCGGACTTTCATCCCCGCCATTTGCTGCGCCGCAACACTAAGGTCCGGTATGACCATTGGGCAAGAGGCGTTTCGTCGCGCCGTCCTTACTTCGAGGTCCGGCGCCAGGCGTCCGCCGCCACCGCCAGGGACAGCAGCCCCCACAGCACCAGATACTCCACCCCACCCTTGGCCCAGTACCAGTTGACCCCCTTGGTGGCGATGATGGCATAGGCGGCCACCACCATGCAGCCGGCGGACAGCAGGGCGGTCCAGCGGGTGAAGAAGCCGCCGACGAGCGTCACGAACGCCACGGATTCGCACAGGATGGCGAGACCGAGGAACAGCGGCGCCGGCTCCAGCCCGGCCTTGGCGAAGAAGGCGAGGGAGGCGTCGATGCCGCTCAACTTCTGGTAGAAATGCGGGGCATAGAACAGACCCAGCAGAATGCGCACCCCGTTCATCGCCAGCGCCGGCGAGAAGCGGTCAGGCAGAACCGCCGGGCCGATCAGGGCGGCGAGCGGCGATGCGCCATTGGCGGCATGGGACCCCGTAGCGTTTGCGATTCCAGTGGACATGATCGGTCAATCCTTAAAATTCTAGTGAATTTCGCCTGTTTGGCTGGAAAACCGCTGATGGGAATGCTGGCTGACAGGCAGGGGGGGCGGGAATGAGTCCGCGACACACCCGGCCATTATTTGAGTTCTTTTATTTCCATCATTGATCCAGCACAATTCACCGTGAAACGGGTTCGGGGAGGACTGCATGAAGGTCGGAATCGTCGGGGCGGGGTTCGTCGGCAGCACCGCCGCCTTCGCCATGGTGACAACCGGCGCGGCCAGCGAGGTCGTGCTGGTCGACATGAACGAGGCGCTGGCCCAGGCCCAGGCCCAGGACATCGCCCATGCCGTGCCCTTCACCCATGCCGTCACCGTCCGCGCCGGTTCCTATGCCGCGCTGGAGGGGGCGGGGGTGGTCGTGCTGTCGGCCGGCGTCGCCCAGAAGCCGGGCGAAACCCGGCTGGAGCTGCTGGAACGCAACGCCAAGGTGTTCGGCGCCATCATTCCGGAGGTGCTGAAGGCCGCCCCCGACGCCGTGCTGCTGGTCGCCAGCAATCCGGTCGACGTGATGACGCAGATCGCCACGCGGATCAGCGGGCTGCCGCGCAACCGGGTCATCGGTTCCGGCACCGTGCTGGACACCGCGCGCTTCCGCGCCCTGCTGGCCGAACAGCTGGCGGTGACGCCGCGCTCCGTCCACGCCCATGTGGTGGGCGAGCATGGCGATTCGGAGGTTCTGCTGTGGTCGAGCGCCACCGTCGCCGGCTTGTCCGTCGAGCAGGCGGCCGCCCAGCTCCGCCGCAGCCTGACGGCGGACGACCGCGCCGCCATCGACGAGGGCGTGCGCCGTGCCGCCTACCGCATCATCAACGGCAAGGGCCACACCGCCTTCGGCATCGGCGGCGGGCTGGCCCGGCTGGTTGCGGCCATCGGCGCCGACGAACGGATGGTGGCGACCTGCGCCATGCTGACCGACGATGTCTGCGGCGTGCCGCAGCTGGTGCTGTCGCTGCCGCGCGTCATCGGTGCCGGCGGCGTGGTGGACACAATCCTGCCCAACCTGTCGGCGGAGGAGGAGACGGCGCTCCGCCGCAGCGCCGAAATCCTGAAGGAAGCCGCCGACGGCGTCGAACGCCGGATGGGCTGGAGCAGTTGACGCTACGTCACCGGATCCGCCGACACATGGTCCTTTAGCCCCGCCGCCAGCCCGTCGAAGACGGCGCGGCAGCGGGGGGTGGAGCGCAGATCCTCGTGCATGGCGACCCACATGCCCATCGGCATGTCGAAGGCGTCGGCCAGCAGCCTGACCAGACCGGGAGTCCGCCGCGCCAGCGGGACCTGGCAGATGCCGATGCCGAACCCGGCCTCGATGGCCGACAGCTGGGCCAGATGGCTGTCGGACCGCAGGGCGAAGCGGGGCAGGGTGAGGCCCGGCGCCCGCCGCATCATGGAGCGGATGTCGGGCGTCTCGCGGTCGAAGCCGATCAGGCTGTGATGGCCGAGATCCTCCAGACACTGCGGACTGCCGTGGCGGTCGAGATAGTCGCGGCGGGCGTGCATGCCGAGCCTGACGACGCCGATCCGCCTGACCAGCAATGCCTGCTGGTCGGGCTCCACCATCCGCACCGCCACATCGGCATCGCGTTGCAGCAGATCGTCGACGGCGTTCGACAGCACCAGTTCGATCTCCAGGGCGGGATGGCGTTCGCGCAAGTCCGCCAAAATCGCCGGCAGGATGCGGGCGCCCACCACCTCGCTGGCGGTGACCCGCACCGTGCCGCGCACCTCCGCCCCGCCATCCGTCGTCCCACCACCTTTCCCGCCATAGCCTGACGCCGTGCGCCACAGGCTGGCCGCCGCCGCGTCCAGCGCCTCCGCCTGCGGTTTCAGCGCCAGCGCCGCGTCGGTGGGATCCAGTCCGTGCGGCGAGCGCACGAACAGCGAGCCGCCGACCGCCGCCTCCAGCGCCGCGACATGGCGGGCCAGCGTCGGTTGTGTCAACCCCAGGGCACGCGCCGCCGCCGACAGCGACCCCTCGCGGATCACGGCCAGGAAACTGCGGTAAAGGTCCCAACTGGGCGGCGGCGGGCTCATCGATTTCAGTATAGCGGTTAGCCGCAGTTCGACAATTCCGTTCAGCCCTCTCCCAGGTCCATCCTCCTCCATCACCAGGCGGAAGGCGATGGAGGCGGCGATGACAGAGCAGATGACCGGCATGCAGATGACCGGCATGCAGGCGACCGGGGCGGGCAGGACCGCTCTGGTTCTGGGGGCGACCGGCGGGGTCGGCGGCGAACTGGCGCGGGCGCTGGCGGCGCGCGGCTGGACCGTGCGCGGCCTGCGCCGCAAGCCAGCCCAGCAGCCGCAGCCGGACGGCATCGAATGGGTGGTCGGCGACGCGATGAACGCCGCCGACGTGGCGGCGGCGGCCGAGGGGGCGGCGCTGATCGTCCATGCGGTGAACCCGCCCGGCTACAAGGATTGGGACCGGTTGGTTCTACCCATGGTCGACAACAGCATCGCCGCGGCCTGTGCCAACCGCGCCCGCATTCTGCTGCCCGGCACCGTCTACAATTACGGCCCCGACGTCTTCCCGCTGATCCCGGAAACCGCGGCGCAGACCCCGCTGACCCGCAAGGGCGCCATCCGGGTGGAGATGGAACGCCGCCTGCACCGCGCGGTGGGGCAGGGGGCGAGGCTGTTGATCCTACGCTGCGGCGACTTCTTCGGACCCAAGGCCGGCAGCAGCTGGTTCAGCCAGGGCCTGCTGACGCCCGGCAAGCCGCCGACCCGCATCAACCAGCCCGGCCGGCCGGGGATCGGCCATCAATGGGCCTATCTGCCCGACGTAGCGGAAACGGCGATGCGCCTGCTCGACCGCGAGGCGGAGCTGGGCAACGACGCGATGTTCCATATGGACGGTCATTGGGATGCCAATGGAAGCCAGATGGTGGCGGCCATCGCGCAAGCCCTTGGCAAGCCCGGCCTGCCGGTGCGGCGGATGCCCTGGTGGCTGCTGCGGCTGGCCGGTGTGGCGGTGCCACTGTTCCGCGAACTCGGCGAGATGCGCTATCTCTGGCAACGCCCGGTGCGGCTGGACAACCGCCGCCTGCTGGCCTTCCTGGGCGAGGAACCGCACACGCCGCTGGAGCTTGCGGTGCGCCGGACCCTTGAAGGGCTGGGGCACCTCGCAGTGCAGGCAGCGGATCGAGAGAGCGGTCCAGCCTTATTCGGCAGCCATCGGCATCAGGATCAGGCGGCCGATCAGGTCGGTTTTGGCTGAAGCATGCTGAATGTCATAACCGACCGGTTCGCCATCGGCGCCGTAATCGACCATGACGTCCGGTTCGACCTCAACCGTCCGTTTCGAGGGCAGCGGACGAACCTCGATGTACAGGCTGTCGGTGCCGGGATCGTAGCTGGTTTTCATGACGTGTATTGCTCGTCAGGAAACGCATTGTGAACAGTTACGCCGTCGGACAATAACACGACGCGCAGAAAGCAGCGGAGCGTTTCCGAATACCCATAAAGACGGATACGGCCGTCGGGCTGAACGATGCGCGCTTCCGGGCGGGCCACGATGCGTTTGATCTCCAGCGGATCGAGATCGGGACGGCGCGGTAGCACGTCGAAAGCAAAATATCGGGTTCGCCAGAATGGCGGCGGAGAAAGCCGCTCCGGTTCAGTCATGGCTCTCCTCACGCACCGGCAAAAGAAAACGGCCGGCGTCAGATTTTTGACGCCGGCCGATTCATCGGCGACCGAAAATCGCCGCTACCCTCAGACCACCGGACCCGGATTGCCCTTGTTGGCTTCCAGGGCGCGGGCGAGGCCTTCCTCGATCTTCTTGGCGGCCTCTTCGGCGTTGCCCCAGCCGCGGACCTTCACCCACTTGTTCTTTTCGAGATCCTTGTAGTGCTCGAAGAAGTGGGCGATCTGCTCGGTCACGATGGCCGGCAGGTCGGTGTAGTTCTTCACGTCGGTGTAGAACGGGTGCAGCTTGTCGACCGGAACGGCCAGCAGCTTCTCGTCCTCGCCGGCCTCGTCCTCCATGTACAGGACGCCGATGGGACGCGAGCGCAGTACCGCGCCCGGGACAACGCCGTGCTGGCCGACGACGCAGACGTCCACCGGGTCGCCGTCACCCGACAGGGTGTGCGGGATGAAGCCGTAGTTGCAGGGATAGAACATCGCGGTGTGCAGGAAGCGGTCGACGAACACGGCGCCCGAGTCCTTGTCGACCTCGTACTTAACCGGCTGGCCGCCGATCGGAATCTCGATGACGACGTTCACGTCCCAGGGCACATTCTTGCCCGCGGCGAGCTTGCTCAGATCCATGTATCGCGTTCCTTCGACTGGCGTATTCAGGGCACGTTCTTGTTTTGGCGCCGATGCCCGGTCCGGCGCCACGCGGGGCGGGAGTTTAGGCGGAACGCACCCTGAGTCCAAGGAACTTGCGCGGGCTCTTGCGCAGGTGCGGCAAAGCGGCAACCCTGCCGGTCATGCCCCGTCCGATCCTCCTTCTATTCACCCTTCTGGCCCTGCTGGCGCCCCATCCGGGTCTGGCCGGCCAGCCGCATCACGGCATCGCCATGCATGGCGATCTGGCCCTGCCGGCGGACTTCACCGCCCTTCCCTATGTCAACCCGGCGGCACCCAAGGGCGGGACCATCCGGCAGGCGGTGACCGGCAGCTTCGACAGCCTGCACCCGCACATCGTCAAGGGCGTGCCGGCGCTGGGCATGGGCTACGTCTTCGAGACGCTGCTGACGCGCTCTTGGGACGAGCCCTTCTCGCTCTACGGCCTGCTGGCCGACCGGGTCGAGGTGGCGGACGACCGCTCCGCCGTCACCTTCCACATCGACCCGAAGGCGCGCTGGCAGGACGGCACGCCGCTGACCGCCGCCGACGTGCTGTTCTCGCTGGAGGCGCAGCGGCTGCACGGCACCCCCAACCGCCGCCTGTTCTACGCCAAGGTCACGGCGGCCGAGGCGCCCGACCCGCAGACCGTCCGCTTCGCCTTCGCCGCCAATCCGGACGGCAGCATCGACCGCGAGATGCCGCTGCTGATGGGGTTGATGCCGATCCATTCCAAGGCCTTCTGGGCGGGGCGCGATTTCAGCCGGACGACGCTGGAGCCGATCCTGGGCAGCGGCCCCTACCACGTCGCCTCCGTCGATCCCGGCCGCCGCATCGTCTATGAGCGGGTGCGCGACTATTGGGGCCGCGACCTGCCGGTCCGGGTCGGGCAGTTCAATGCCGACCGTCTGGAGTTCGACTATTACCGCGACGATTCGGTGGCGCTGGAGGCCTTCAAGGCGGGGCAGGGAGACGTTCGTTACGAGATCGATCCGGCCAAATGGGCCACCGGCTACGACGGTCCCGCCCTGCGTGACGGCCGCATCGTCCGCGAGGAGTTGCCGGACCACCGCCCAGAACCGGCGCGCGGCCTGATCTTCAACACCCGCCGCCCCCTGTTCGCCGATGTCCGGGTCCGCCGGGCGCTGGGGATGGCGCCGGATTTCGACTGGATCGGCCGCAGCCTGTTCCACGGTCTGCTGACCCGCACCGCCAGCTACTATCCCAACTCCGAGCTTGCCGCCCGGGGCCTGCCGCAGGGCGAGGAGTTGCAGGCGCTGGCGCCCTTCCGCGACCGCCTGCCGCCCGATCTCTTCACCAAACCCTTCACCCTGCCGGAAACCGGCAACGGTAGCAGCAGCGGGCCGGCCGGTCTGCGCGCCAACCGGCGCGAGGCGCTGCGGCTGCTGGAACAGGCCGGCTGGCGGGTGCGCGACGGCCGGCTGACCGACGATGCGGGAAACCGTTTCGCCTTCGAAATCCTGCTGTCCGATCCGTCGGAGGAGCGGGTGGCGCTGGAGTTCGCCCGCTCGCTGGAGCCGCTGGGGATCGCGGCCCGCGTCCGCACGGTGGACAGCGCCCAGTTCCAGGCCCGGCTGGAGCGTTTCGATTTCGACATGACCATGCGCTGGTGGGCGTCCAGCCTGTCGCCGGGCAACGAGCAGCTCTATTATTACGGATCCGATGCGGCCGGACAGGAGGGTAGCCGCAACCTTGCCGGCATCCGCGACCCGGTGGTCGATGCGCTGGCCCGCTCCATCGCCGCCGCCGCCACGCGCGACGCCCTGGTCGGCCGGGTGCGGGCGCTCGACCGGGTCCTGCTGTGGGGGCACTATATGGTGCCGCTCTATCACAGCCCGGTCGACCGCATCGCCCGCTGGGCGACCCTGCACCGTCCCGCCGTCACCCCGCTCTACGGTCCGATGCTGGAAAGCTGGTGGGTGGAATAGCGGGCGGGACAATAGCTGACGGGACAATGAAAACGGCTGGCGGCTTCCCTTGCGCTCTCCCTCGCCGCACCGCATCATCGCGGCAAAGACAACGTCGGTAACGACGAGACGGGGGAGTTTGCCAACCATGCCGACCGCCAAGCCGCGCTTCACCCTGGCCGCTTTCGCCGTGCTGGCGCTGGCCGCCGCACCGCAGGCGGCGCTGGCCCAGCCGCGCACCGACCTCGTCGTCGGCATGGCGCTGGAGCCGCCGCATCTGGACCCGACCGCCGGTGCGGCCGGGGCGATCAAGGAAGTCACCTACGCCAACCTGTTCGAACCGCTGCTGCGCGTCGATGCCGACGGCAGGCTGGTCCCCGGACTGGCGGAGCGCTGGAGCGTGTCGGAAGACGGGCTGACCTATCGCTTCAGCCTGCGTCCCAACGCGAAGTTCCACGACGGCACGACCACCGATTCCGCCGACGTGAAGTTCACGCTCGACCGCGCCCGCGCCGCCGAGTCGGTGAACGCCCAGAAGGCCTATTTCGCCCCCATCGCCAAGGTGGAGACGCCGGATCCGCAGACGGCGGTCGTCACCCTGTCGCGCCCCGACGGGCTGTTCCTGTTCCACATGGCGAGCGGCGACGCCGCCATCGTCGCCCCGGAATCGGCGGCGACCAACAAGCAGAAGCCCGTCGGCACCGGTCCCTTCAAGTTCGACCGCTGGGTCGCCGGCGACCGCGTCGTGCTGGTGCGCAACCCCGACTATGACGGGGCGAAGCCGAAGATCGACCGCGTCACCTTCCGCTTCATCAGCGATCCGGCCGCCCAGGTGGCGGCGCTGAAGGCCGGCGACATCGACGCCTTCACCCTGTTCAGCACCTACGAGGCGCTGCCGGAATTCCGCAACGATCCGAACTTCACGGTGATGGTCGGCTCGACGGAGGGCGAGACGCTGCTGTCGACCAACAATGCCCGCAAGCCCTTCGACGATGTCCGCGTCCGCCGCGCCATGGCCCACGCCATCGACCGCCAGACGCTGATCGAGGGCGTGCTCTACGGCAACGGCGTCGCCATCGGCAGCCATTTCCCGCCGCACCGCGAGGGCTATGTCGACCTGACCGGGATGTATCCCTACGATCCGGCCAGGGCGAAGGCGCTGCTGGCCGAGGCCGGATATCCCAACGGTTTCGACACCACGCTGCGCCTGCCGCCGCCGCCCTACGCGCGCCGCGGCGGCGAGCTGGTCGCCGCCATGCTGGCCGAGGTCGGCATCCGGGCGAAGATCGAGCCGGTGGAGTGGGCGGCCTGGCTGGAAAAGACGTTCAAGGGCAAGGATTACGACCTGACCATGATCGCCCACACCGAGCCGCTGGACATCGACATCTACGCCCGGCCCGACTACTACTTCAATTACAGGAGCGAGCGCTTCAACGCCCTGAACGACGAGTTGAACCGCACCCAGGACCCGGCCAAGCGCAACGCCCTCTACGGCGAGCAGCAGAAGGTTCTGGCGGAGGATGCGGTCAACGGCTTCCTCTTCATGCTGCCGTCGGTGACGGTGCAGAAGGCCGGCCTGACCGGCATGTGGGTGAACCGCCCGGTCCAGGCCAACGACGTCACCGGCGTCGCCTGGAAATAAAGCCAAGCAAGTAAGGCCAAGTAAGGATAGACCCGCGTGCTTGCGTTCCTGCTGCGACGGCTGGTCAGCCTGACCGTCACCGTCTGGCTGGCCACCATCGTGGTCTTCACGGTGCTGCAACTGGTTCCCGGCGACCCGGCGCTGCTGATGCTGGGCATCGATGCCCAGCCCGACACGCTGGCCGTGCTGCGCAGCCAGATGGGGCTCGACCAGCCCATCCTTACCCGTTACCTGCACTGGGCCGGCGGGCTGGCGCGCGGCGATCTCGGCGTCAGCCTGACCTATGCCCGCCCGGTGGCCGATCTGGTGGCGGAGCGGCTGGCGGTGACCCTGCCGCTGTCCCTGCTGTCGCTCGTCCTCAGCACAATGCTGGCCCTGCCGCTCGGGCTGCTGGCGGCGGCGCGGCGGGGCAGGGGGGGCGACTGGGCGGTATTGGGCTTCGCGCAGCTCGGCGTGTCGATGCCCAGCTTCTGGATCGCCATCCTGCTGATCCTGCTGTTCTCGCTGACCCTGCATTGGTTTCCGGCCGGCGGCTTTCCGGGCTGGAGCGCCGGCATCGGCCCGGCGTTGCAGGCGCTGGTGCTGCCGGCGTTGGCGCTGGCGGTGCCGGAGGCCGCCATCCTCGCCCGCGTCACCCGCACCGCCGTGCTCGACACGCTGGGCGAGGACCATATCCGCACCGCCCGCGCCAAGGGGGTGGGCCGCATGGCCGTCCTGCTGCGCCATGCCCTACCCAACGCCCTGATCCCGGTGGCGACGGTGCTGGGATTGCAGATCTCCTTCCTGGTGGCCGGCGCGGTGGTGGTGGAGAATGTCTTCACCCTGCCGGGGCTGGGCCGGCTGCTCTATCAGGCCATCGGCCAGCGCGACCTGATCGTGGTGCAGGGGGTGGTCGTGCTGCTGGCGCTGTTCGTCGTGCTGGTGAACGCCCTGGTCGACATCGCCTGCGCGCTGGCCGATCCACGTCCCAAAGGAGGGGCGTCGTGAAGCGCCGCCTTCCGCTCTCCCTCCATCTCGGCGCCGGGCTGACCCTGCTGCTGGTCGCCATCGCGCTGCTGTCGCTGCTGTGGACGCCCTACCCGGCGGAGCAGGTGCGGGTGATCGCCCGGCTGAAGCCGCCCACCGCCGCCCACTGGCTCGGCACCGACCATTTCGGGCGCGACGTGCTGTCGATGATCATGGTCGGCGCCCGCAACTCGCTGGCTGTCGGCGCGGCGGCGGTCGGGCTGGGGCTGCTGGGCGGGGTGCCGCTGGGGCTGCTGGCCGCCGCGCTGGGACGCTGGGGGGACGAGGTGGTGGCGCGGCTGGGCGATTTGGTCTTCGCCTTTCCCGCCGTGCTGACGGCGATCCTGCTGACCGCCGCCCTGGGCGCCGGGGCGATCAACGTCGTCGTGGCGCTGGCCCTGTTCAACGCCGCGGTGCTGGCCCGCGTCACCCGCGGCGCCGCGCTGGCGGTGTGGCGGCGGCCCTTCGTCGGGGCGGCGCTGGCGCTGGGGCGGGGACCGCTGTCGGTGACGCTGGTGCATGTGCTGCCCAACATCGCCGGCATCGTCGTGGTCCAGGCCACTGTCCTGTTTGCCGTCGCCATCGTCAACGAGGCGGCGCTGAGCTATCTCGGCCTCGGCATCCAGCCGCCCAGCCCCAGCTGGGGCAAGATGCTGGGCGACGCCCAGACCCACCTGTTCACCGCCCCGTTGCAGGCGGTCTTTCCGGGTGTGGCGATTGCGCTCAGCGTCATGGGGCTGACGATGCTGGGGGACGGGCTGCGCGACTGGCTCGACCCGCGGCACCGGTCGTCTGGAGTGATGTGAGGGGGAGGGAGCGTGACCCCCTCACCCCGCCTGCCGCGTCCGCTCCGACAGCTCGATCAGGTCCATCAGCTCGTTGCTCTTCCAATAGCGCGACTTGCCCACTTCGGTGCGCGCCGTGGCGACGAGGTCGTCGATGATCGCCTGTTCGTCGTCACCAAGCTCGCCGCCGCGTTCCAGACGGTGCGACAGCAGGCGGGTCATGTTGTGGCTGAAGGTGGGAATCCAGGCGCTGACCCGCTGGCCGAACACGCCGGCGATGGCGTTGATGCGCAGGAGATGCTCCATCCGCTCGTCGAGCGGATCGGCGTCCTCGAACTTCATCGCCTTCTCGACGTTGGCGCGCAGCTCCTCCAGCAGGGTTTCGCGCCACTTCACCAGATCGTAGGTCTCGAAGCCGAAGTCGCGCGACATCGCCTGCCAGCGCCACAGCAGCCGGTCCAGCCAGACGATGTCGGCATGGTCGATCACCGGCTGGCGCCGGGCGGCGGCGGCCTGGGCGGAGCGTTCCATCGCCACCGCGGCGACGCGCGACCCGATGATCTTCGCCGCCTGGGTCCAGGCATTGCGGAAGGCCGGCTCGCTGCGCCGGTCCTCCATCAGCCCGGCCGAGGTCGCCGCGTGGACCAGCTGGTCCAGCCGCTGCACCAGCGCCTCCAGCCGCGCCTTCTCCTTGGCACTGGGCCGGATGGCGGAGCCGGGGACCCGCTCGTTCAGCTTCAGGACGACGCTCAGCGCCGCGGTCAGCGCGCGGGTCACGCCGATGAAATGGCCGGTCAGCGCCGCGGTCATGGCGTCGCCGCGGCCGGGATCGACGCCGCTCTGCCGGATATAGAGCGCCGCCACCGGATAGTTGCGCTTCACCGACAGCACCGACAGCGGCAGCATGGCCGCCAGATCGTCGCCGCAGCGGTCGCGCAGCGATTCGGTGGCGTCCAGCAGCAGGTCGGCCAGCCGGTTCGCCTCCATCTCGCCGCTGCAGCTGGCCGGGAAATCCTCCAGCCGGTCGGCGACCGGCTTCACCGGCCCCTCGGCGTTGGTCAGGACTAGGTGCATCAGCCGCAGCGTGGCGAGGTCGATGTGCGGCGTCTTTTCCAGGAAACCCGACATCAGGCGGGTGCGGCGCGGCCGGTTGCGCGACATGCCGGCCAGCAGCTCGTCCGCCGCCTTCTTGTTCGTCAGCACGGCGTCGAGATGCTTCACCGACGCGACGCGCATCCGCTCCTTCATCACCATGGCGACGGGGGAGCGCAGGATGCGGTCGATCACGTCGCCGCGCGCCATCTCGTCCAGCGTTTCCTGCGCCTCGACCGCCAGCAGGGGGAAGGCGTCGCGGCTCAGCGCCTCCCACAGGGCGCCGACATCGACCCGTTGCAGCATGCCGGGGATCGAGACGCCGGAATGGTACAGCACGTCGTCGTCGATCAGGAAGGCTTCGAACAGGTTGGTGAACAGGCGGCGGGCGCGGTTGGTGCGCTGGCGGTTCAGATACTCGATGACATACTGGCGGACGAGCTGGACCCGGTCGGTCGGCTCGCTGTCCATGCCTTCGATTTCGCTCAGCAGGCTGTAGACGAGGCTGGCCGGCAGCCGCGTCACCAGGGCGTCGATCTTCTGGCGCAGCTCTTCCTGATGCAGCTCGTCCGGGCGCAGGTCGCCGGTCAATTCGTCGCTCATGCGCGGGCCGCCACGCGATGTTGAAGGCGTCGGCGGGCGCAGGCGCTCCGCCGCGCGTCATTTAGGACGCAAACTGTAAATTTTTATGTAATGAACCGGGCGGGCCCTCCCCGGCCGGATGGGGCCGGACGGGAAGGACGCGCCCCGCTCTGGCGCCGGTCAGCCGTTCCGCTGCTTGGCGATCGGCTGCGAGAATTGCAGCTCGATGTCCCAGGGGAAGTGGATCCAGGTGTCCTGGCTGACTTCGGTGATGAAGGTGTCGACCAGCGGGCGGCCGGCCGGCTTGGCGTAGACGGTGGCGAAATGCGCCTTCGGCAGCATCTTGCGCACGATTTCCGCCGTTTTGCCGGTATCCACCAGATCGTCGATGATCAGCCAGCCCTCGCCCTCGCCGGCATTGGCGCCTTCGACGCCCTTCAGGATCGTCGCGTTGCGCTGCTGCTGGTGGTCGTAGCTGGAGACGCAGACGGTGTCGATCATGCGGATCTCAAGCTCGCGCGCGATGATCGCCGCGGGAACCATGCCGCCGCGCGTGATCGCGATGATGCCCTTCCAGGGGCCGCGGTCGATCAGGCGCCAGGCCAGCGCCTTGGCATTGCGGTGGAGCTCTTCCCAGGACACCGGGAAATGCTTGTTGAAGGGGGCTTCGGCCACGGTACTGACTCTCCAAAAACAGCAAGTGGACTGTATAACCCAGCCGCCGCCGCCCGGCAATCCGGGGCGATTCGGCCGTCCGGCCCCCGCGGTCGCAGGGCGCGCCGCAGGGGGCGTAGCAGGGGGCTTCCGGGCGGGGCGAAAATTCGTGAAAAAAGCGCTTGCGGGGCAGGGGGCTTCTGAGTATGTTGCGCGCCTCGACGCCGACGGCCTGCCGCCGACGCCGGGATCGAAAGATACACAGCGCGCCCGTAGCTCAGCTGGATAGAGCATCAGACTACGAATCTGAGGGTCAGGAGTTCGAATCTCTTCGGGCGCGCCATCTTTCAAAAATCCGATACTGACGACTGGGCGGCCTCTGGCCGCCTTTCGTGTTTTCAGGCCCAGGCCTTGGACAGGACTTTTCCGGTCAAGTCGTCCGGCCTGCCAAATCTTCGCATGTCGCGCGGCCCGGCGGAAAAGGGCGGGACCACCGGCCCCGCCCAGTCCTCGACCGGGAACGTCCGCCGCTACGCCCGCCGGATTTCCGCCAGGAAGCCGCCGACGTCGTCCTTCAATGCTTCCGCCTGCCGGTTCATCAGCTCCGCCGCCTCCAGCACGTCGGCGGCGACGGTGCGCGACTGCTCCACCGTGCGGGCGAGGTCGGAGATGCTGGCGGAGATGCGGCCCGCGGCGGTCGCCACCTCCTGCACGTTGCGGGCGATCTCGCTGGTCGCCGCCCCCTGTTCCTCCACCGCGGCGACGATGCCGGTGGTGACGCCGTTCATCTGCCGGATCACCGTCGACACCGACCGCACGCCGTCGACGGCGTCCTGGGTCATGGCCTGGATGCGGGCGATCCGGTCGGTGATGTCCTGGGTGGCGCGCCCCGTCTGCGTGGCGAGACCCTTGACCTCGCTGGCGACGACGGCGAAACCCTTGCCGGCCTCGCCGGCGCGGGCCGCCTCGATGGTGGCGTTCAGCGCCAGCAGGTTGGTCTGGCCGGCGATGTCGCCGATCAGGGTGACGATGGCGCCGATGGCCTCGCTGGCGGCGGCCAGCTCGACGATGATCCTGTCGGTCCGCTCCGTCCGCTCGATGGCATCCTGCGAGATGGTGGCGGATTCCGCCATGCGCCGGCTGATCTCGCCGATGGAGGCCGACAGCTCCTGCGCCGCGGCGGCCACGGTCTCGACCCCGGCGGAGGCCTCGTGGGCCGCGGCGGCGACGGCGCCGCTGTCGCCGGCCGACTGTTCCGAGATCCGCGTCACCGCTGCCGAGGTGCCCATCAGGTGGGCCGCGGCGCTCTCGACCGACCGCAGGCTGGTGCCGACCCGGCCGCTGAAATCGCCGCACAGCCGGTCGACCGCCGTGGTGCGTGCCGCCGCCGCCGCCTGGGCGGCGACCTGCGCCTGCACCATGTCGGCATGCTGGCGCCCGTTGTCGCGCAGCACCAGAAGCGCCTGCTGCATCCGGCCGATCTCGTCGCCGCGCCCGTCGTTCGGCAGCTCGACCTCGTAATCGCGCTGGGCCAGCCGGTCGATGGCCACGGTCAGGATGTGGATCGGCCGGGTCACCCGGCGCCACACCAGCAGCAGACCGGCGACCGACAGCCCGATGGCCAGGGCCAGGATGACGGACTGGGTGAACAGTTCGCGCTCGGCCTGGCCCGCCTTCCAGTCGGCATGGGCCACCATCTCCTCCAGCGCGGCGTTGACCAGCGCGTTGAGCGGCGCCTGGTCGGCGGCCTCGCGCTTCACCCAGGCCTCCGCGGTGATGTCCGGCTTGCCGCCGGTGGACAGGGCGTCGAGCACAATCTTGCGCCGGGCGCCGCCGGTTTCGAAGAATTTGCTCTGGGCGGCCTCGACCGCCTCGACGATGCGCCTGGGCGTGTCGGGACGCTTCGCCGCCGCGGTGATGAGGGTCCAGGCCGTGTCGATCCGGCCGCGCTCCTCGGCGGCCGTCAGGATTTCCGCCTGGGTCCAGGGCCGGCCTTCGCCGATGGCGGTGCTGGCCGACAGGATTTCGGTGGAGGTGCGCAGCCGGACGACCCAGGCGGCGCGTTTCAGGGCCAGAAGCTGGTCGGTGGTCGGATCGACCAGGGCGATGCCGGCATCGACGGCGTCGGTCGCCGCCTGCACCGCGGCCAGATAGGCGTCGGTGACCTTCGGCCAGGAATCGGCGGCAGCGCGGTCGCGCGCGGCCTTCGGCGTGCGCAGCGCGGTGTCCACCCGTCCCCGCAACTCGTTCAGGGCATCGTGGCTCGACCGGATCGCCATCGCATATTTGCCGAAACCGGCGGGGTCGAGCCGGTCGAGCGCCGCCATGCCGGGGGCGAAGGCGGCCTCGGCCTTCCCCCGCAGCTCGGCCACCGATTTCACCGTGGCCTCATCGGCCGCCGTCTCCGCCCGTAGCGGGACCAGCGTCGTGGCGCGCTCCAGCCGCACCGAGCGCAGGGCCTCGTAAAGCTGCTGGCTGGTCGCGGCGAGCGTGGCGACGCGGCCGGCATCGCGGGCGTTGCGCGCCGTATCGACGAGGTCCGAGACGCTCGTGAAGACCGCAAGCAGTCCGATGGTACCGATCACCACGCTGAGAACCGCTCTGAGCGAAGTCTTTCGAAGCTGAATCATGGACGGGTCACACTTCATCCGTATTTGCGGCGATACCGCTTCGTTGCTGGTGAGCGTTCCGCTCCCTACAAGGTGACCGTTCTTCTTCAAGCCGGACCATCGATTCCAATGAACAGCCATGATTGCCGTTCATTGTTTTCTGTCCGACGGGGCGGTTCTTCAATTGTTTGGTGCAAATTCACAAGCGTACGCTCGTCAATGCCGCATCATAGGCCGGGAAATCTCTTATGAAACCTTAATCTTGCGACGATATGTCACGGGAAAAAACCGCTTCCATTGCCAGATCCGCAAGTCGCCGGTGCCCATCCGGGCGGCATGGGAAGGGGGTGTATCGTGAACGGATCGTCGGCCGGACAGGGTGCGATTTTTCGATAAAAAAGCGCTTGCGGGGCAGGGGGCTTCTGAGTATGTTGCGCGCCTCGACGCCGACGGCCTGCCGCCGACGCCGGGACTGAAGGATACACAGCGCGCCCGTAGCTCAGCTGGATAGAGCATCAGACTACGAATCTGAGGGTCAGGAGTTCGAATCTCTTCGGGCGCGCCATTCTTCAAAAGCACAGTGATCGACATGCAAGGCCGCCTCCGGGCGGCCTTTGTCGTTTGGGGTTTTGCTGATGAGCCTCGTCGCGCTGGCGCAAGCCCCAGTGGCTCCTCTACACTCGGGGCCCGCACCACTGGATGCATGGCCATGCCCCGCAGCGACTTCTATCCGCCCATCGACCCGTTCCAGACCGGCACGATCGCCGTCGACGGGATCCACACGGTTTATTGGGAGCAGGCGGGCAATCCGCGCGGCGTGCCGGTGATGTTCCTGCATGGCGGTCCGGGGGCCGGCGCCTCGCCCACCCACCGGCGCTTCTTCGATCCCGCCCATTACCGCATCGTCGTGATGGACCAGCGCGGCGCCGGCCGCTCCACGCCCCTGGGCGAAACGCGCGAGAACACCACCGAACGGCTGGTCGAGGACATCGAGACCCTGCGCCGCCATCTCGGCATCGAGCGCTGGCACCTGTTCGGCGGCTCCTGGGGTTCGACGCTGGCGCTCTCCTATGCTCAGACCCATCCGGACCGCTGCCTGGGGCTGATCCTGCGCGGCATCTTCCTGATGCGGAAGAGCGAGATCGACTGGTTCCTCTATTCCATGCGCATCCTCTTCCCCGAGGCCTGGGCCGCCTTCGCCGGCCATATCCCGGAAAACGAGCGCGGCGACCTGCTGGAGGCCTTCTGGAAGCGGCTCGATTCGTCCGACCCGGCGGTGCGCATGGCCGCCGCGCGGGTGTGGAGCATCTATGAGGGAAGCTGCTCCTCGCTGCTGCCGTCTCCCGACCTGATCGCGGCCAGCGGGGAGGACCGTCATGCCCTGGGGCTGGCGCGGATCGAGGCGCATTACTTCCGCTCCAACCGCTTCACGCCGGAGGACAAGCTCCTGCGCGACGTCGACCGCATCCGCCATCTGCCGGCGGTGATCGTGCAGGGCCGCTACGACATCGTCTGCCCGGTGATCTCCGCCGACGCGCTGCATCGCGCCTGGCCGGAAGCCGACTACCGCATCGTCCCCGACGCCGGCCACTCCGCCATGGAGCCCGGCATCCGCGCCGCCCTGATCCAGGCGACCGAGCGCTTCAAGGAATATCGGTGACGGGCGCTTCGGGCAGTCGCTGAGCAGGGGGACAAGATTGACACGGATGTCACGGATTTAGACACGGATTACACGGATTTTTCCGAGCTTGCCGGCGCTCCGGCTTTCCCCGACGAAAGCCGCTTCGGAACGCCACATCCGTGACATCCGTGCTGTGATCCGTGACATCCGTGGAGATCTTGCCCGCCGCTCCCGCACTCTCCAAGCAACCGCCCTTGCGCCAATCCCCCTCCCACCCCACACTCTGCCGATGCCTGAACTTCCCGAAGTCGAGACGGTGTGCCGGGGCCTCGCCCCGCATCTCGAAGGCCGGCGGCTGGTCCGTGTGGAACAGCGGCGGCCGAACCTGCGCACCCCCTTTCCGCCGCGCTTCTGCGAAAGGCTGACCGGGCGCGTGGTCACGTCGGTGCGGCGGCGCGCCAAATACATCCTGATGCATCTGGACGACGGCGGCGTGCTGATCGCCCATCTCGGCATGTCCGGCCGCATGATCATCGCGCCGGAACGGCCCGACGTCTTCGACAAGCACGATCATGTGGTGTTCGAGACCGATGCCGGCACCATCGTCACCTTCAACGACGCCCGCCGCTTCGGGCTGATGGATCTGACGGTGGCCGACGCGCTGGGCGACCACCCGATGCTGCGCAATCTGGGGCCGGAGCCGCTCGGCAACGAATTCTCCGGCCCCGACCTCGCCCGCCGGCTGGCCGGCAAGATCACCCCGATCAAGGCCGCCCTGCTCGACCAGAGCATCGTCGCCGGCTTGGGCAACATCTATGTGTCGGAGGCGCTCTACCGATCCGGCATCCTGCCGACCCGCACCGCCGCCAGCCTGACCGCCGGGGAGGTCGACCGCCTCGCCGTCGCGGTGCGCGAGGTTCTGGAGCGCGCCATCGCCGCCGGCGGCTCGTCGCTGCGCGACTACCGGCAGGCGTCGGGGGAGCTGGGCTATTTCCAGCACCAGTTCGCCGTCTACGACCGGGAGGGCGAGGGCTGCCCCGACTGCGACTGCGACCGCGCCCGGACGGGGGGCGTTCAGCGGATTGTACAGTCGGGCCGCTCGACTTTCTTTTGTGCGGCGCGCCAACGGTGATATAGCTGGGAGCATGACGGCTCTACCGGCCATGCTCCGGGCGGCGTCCGCCGCTTTCCTCCTTGCCGGCCCCGCAGTTGCGGGCCTGGGGAGCTTCCTCATTCCCATTCCTTCGGTACTGGCAGCCCAGCTTGCCGCAGCCGAGTCCGGGCCTTTCGTCCCCGGCACCACCGACGTTCCGGTGATGCCCGGGCTGGCGTCCGCCGAATCGGAGCCGCTGGTCTTCGACAAGCCGGGCGGACGGATCGTCCAGGCCGTGCTGTCGGGCGACGTGCCGCGACAGGCGGTGCTGGCCTTCTACGACCAGACCCTGCCGCAGCTGGGCTGGCGCCGGACCGCCGACCGCGTCTTCGTCCGCGAGGGCGAGGAACTGCGGCTGGAGTTCCCGCAGGCCGCCCAAAAGGCGAAAGCCGCCGCCGGGACCGCCGCCGGGACCGCCGTCCGCTTCACTTTGACGCCGCGCTGATCGCGGGAACACCCGCCATACTCGCGGCAGCCCTAGCCATCGAACACCCTCAACAACCACGAGTCCCGGAAGCAACCGGGCTCGCCCCATCGGGAGAGTGCTGCAGCCATGTCCTATGAAACCATCCTCGTCGAGACGCGCGGCCCGGTCGGCCTGATCACGCTGAACCGTCCGAAGGCGCTGAACGCGCTGTGCGACCAGCTGGTGACCGAGCTGGGCCAGGCGCTGGACGCCTTCGAGGCCGATCAGGCCATCGGCGCCATCGTCGTCACCGGGTCGGAGCGGGCGTTCGCCGCCGGCGCCGACATCAAGGAGATGGCCGGCTTCTCCTATATGGATGTCTACAACTCCAACTTCATCACCGCGAAGTGGGAGCGGCTGGCCAAGTGCCGCAAGCCGACCATCGCCGCGGTCGCCGGCTTCGCGCTGGGCGGCGGCTGCGAGCTGGCGATGATGGCCGACTTCATCCTGGCCGCCGACACCGCCAAGTTCGGCCAGCCGGAGGTCACCATCGGCACCATCCCCGGCGCCGGCGGCACCCAGCGCCTGACCCGCTTCGTCGGCAAGTCCAAGGCGATGGAGATGGTTCTGACCGGCCGCATGATCGACGCCGCCGAGGCCGAGCGCTGCGGCCTCGTCTCCCGCATCGTCCCGGCCGCCGAGCTGGTCGAGGAGGCGGTGAAGGTCGCCACCAAGATCGCCTCGCTGTCGCAGCCGGTCATCGCCATGGCGAAGGAGGCGGTCAACGTCGCCTATGAGTCGACGCTCGCCGAGGGCATCCGCTTCGAACGCCGCCTGTTCCATTCGACCTTCGCCACCGAAGACCAGAAGGAAGGCATGGCCGCATTCGCCGAGAAGCGCCAGGCCGGCTGGAAGCATCGCTGAGTCGTCGCGCCAGCTTCGACTCTGCCGCTGGAGCCGTCCCCTGCATCTTGCGGGGGACGGTCCAGATCCCATCAAGATGTCGTTCAAGCACGATTAGTCAAAATCATCGGGCGTCCACGCCTTGACTCGCGGTGCGCTGCCGCGTATAAGGCGCGCTCGCATCACGACAGCCGTGTCGTTCGGAGTAGGGTTTCCATGGCCAATCATAAGTCCGCTGAAAAGCGCATTCGTCAGACCGAGCGTCGCACGGAAGTCAACCGTGCCCGCGTCAGCCGCATCCGTTCCTTCGTGAAGAAGGTCGAGGGCGCGATCGAGAGCGGCGACAAGTCCGCCGCCGCCGAGGCGTTCAAGTCCGCTCAGCCGGAGCTGATGCGCGGCGTGTCGAAGGGTGTGCTGCACAAGAACACTGTGTCGCGCAAGCTGTCGCGTCTGTCGGCTGCGATCAAGGCTCTCTGATAGAGCTTTCATACGCTGCTTTCAAAAAGCCGCGCCCGTGACTCGGGGCGCGGCTTTTTGCGTTTAAAGTAAATCTGTCGATGCTCGACAATTGTCTTAGATTGTTCTGAGGGTCGTGTATGAGATTCGGGATCGGTCATGCGGTCAATGCGAACGTTTTTATCTTTTTGGCCCGTTCGCCATCTGTCCCATTGCCAGATTTCCGCAGCATGGTTAGACTTTTGGTCCATTCGGTCGGGCGAAATAGGGTGATGCAACACTCTGTGTCCGTCTGAACACAGCAGTGAAATACTGAAGGTCTTACGCCGGATCAGGGCTTGTTGAGTCCCGGTCGTTCGCACGATCTTCTTTTACTTACAAGCTGTCGCGCCTGGGGCGGGATTTTCAATCCCGTCGACTCCGGCGTGTGCTTTTCGGTTATAGTGTTCCGTTCGGTTTTTCCTTGTCCGGAGTCTTTCGGGCTGGACCAGACGGCGGCCATCCGGTTTTGGCCGGCCGGCGGAAGGAGCGGGGGTAAGGGAGCATGTCGGTCGGCGTGTCGTTGGATCAGCAGTGGGCGCGCATTCGCGGACGCCTGAAGGAAGAGGTGGGCGAGATCGCCTACCGGAGCTGGCTTCAGCCGCTGTCCGTCGCCAGCCTGATCGGCGGCGAGGTGTGCATCGTCGTGCCCACGCGATTCATGCGCGACTGGGTGCTGACCCACTATGCCGACCGCATCCGCGCCCTCTGGTCCGGCGAGAATCCGGAGGTGCAGTCGATCGACGTCATCGTCGCCTCCACGAATCCGCCGGCGGCACTCGTCGCCGACAATGACGACATCGACGACGACCGCCCCGCCCCGTCCCGCGGCTTCGATTCGCGTGGATTCGATGCTCGCGGCTTCGATTCGCGCGCTGCCGACTCCCGCCCGGCTCCCCGCCCCGCCCCGCCCCAGGGGGCGCAGCAAGGTGCGCCGTTCGGATTCTCAGGCGAGCAGGCCCCGTCCACCGTCTACACCTCGGCCTCCTATGGCGGGGCGTCGGACGAATCGCCGACCGGGGTGCCTGCGATTCTGGAGGACCGGTCCGACCTGTCCGCCGCGCTCGACCCGCGATTCACCTTCGAGAATTTCGTCGTCGGCAAGCCGAACGAGCTGGCCCACGCCGCCGCAAGGCGCGTCGCCGACGCCACCACCGTGACCTTCAACCCGCTGTTCCTCTATGGCGGGGTCGGGCTGGGCAAGACCCACCTGATGCACGCGCTGGCCTGGCAGATTCGCAAGAACGACCCGAACCGCAAGGTGCTGTACCTGTCGGCCGAGAAGTTCATGTACCAGTTCATCCGGGCGCTGCGCTTCAAGGACACGATGGCCTTCAAGCAGCAGTTCCGCTCGGTCGACGTGCTGATGATCGACGACGTGCAGTTCATCAGCGGCAAGGACTCAACCCAGGAGGAGTTCTTCCACACCTTCAACGCGCTGGTCGACCAGAACCGGCAGGTCATCATCTCCGCCGACAAGAGCCCGTCCGACCTCGAAGGCATGGAGGAGCGCCTGCGCTCCCGCCTCGGCTGGGGGCTGGTCGCCGACATCCACCCGACCACCTACGAGCTGCGGCTGGGCATTCTCCAGGCCAAGGCCGACGCGCTCCAGGCCAGCATCCCGATGAAGGTGCTGGAGTTCCTTGCCCACAAGATCACGTCGAACGTGCGCGAGCTGGAAGGGGCGCTGAACCGCATCGTCGCCCATGCCGAGCTGGTCGGCCGCTCCATCTCGCTGGAGACGACGCAGGAGGTGCTGCACGATCTGCTGCGCGCCAACGACCGCCGCGTCACCATCGACGAGATCCAGAAGCGGGTGGCGGAGCATTACAACATCCGCGTCGCCGACATGCATTCCGCCCGCCGCGCCCGCGCGGTGGCCCGCCCGCGCCAGATCGCCATGTATCTGGCCAAGCAGCTGACCGCCCGCTCCCTGCCGGAGATCGGCCGCAAGTTCGGCGGCCGCGACCACACCACGGTCATGCATGCGGTGAAGAAGGTGGACGAGCTGCGCGCCACCGATCCGTCCTTCGCCGAAGATGTCGAGCTGCTGCGCCGCATGCTCGAAAGCTGAGGATCGTTCGGCTGATCAATCGATAGCCCAATCAACCGCGACGTGTCGCCACGCCGCCATCCCATCGCACTCGGAAGTTTGCTAAGGTCCCGGCGCACGGACTCTTTGCGGACGGCGTGGTGTTGCGGTGGAAACGACTATCCTTGTCGCCGACGATTCCGAATTCTTCCGCGACCTGATCCGGGCCGATCTGGAAAGCAACGGCTACACCGTGCTGCTCGCGGCGGACGGGGCGCAGGCGCTGTCGATCTACCGCAGCCACGACATCCACCTCCTCATCACCGATCTGGAAATGCCGGTGATGACCGGGCTGGAGCTGTGCTGGCATGTCCGGGCGGAGGACGACCAGCACCGCACCTTCACCATCCTGATGACCGGCGACACCGAGACCGCCCGGCGGATCGAGGCCTTCGATTCGGGCGCCGACGAGTTCCTGGCCAAGCCCATCGACCTGTCGATGCTGCGCGCCCGCGTGCGGGCCGGCGAGCGCATCACCCGCATGCACCGGGTGATGGTGGAGATGCTGCACACCGATTACCTGACCGGGGTGCTGAACCGCCGCTATTTCATGGAAAAGCTGGAGCAGGCCTACCGCGCCGCGAAGGAGACCGGTTCTCCCATGGCGGTGGCGATGTTCGACATCGACCATTTCAAGACGATCAACGACACTTATGGCCACAGCAACGGCGACGTCGCGCTGAAGCGCTTCGCCGATCACTGCGCCGCCCATGTGCCCGACGGCGGCTTCCTCGGCCGCCTGGGCGGGGAGGAGTTCTGCCTGTGCCTGCCGTCGGGCGACCTGGAGGGGGCGCTGGCGCGGGTGGAGGAGATCCGCCGCTCCACCGCCGAGCTGACGGTGGCGACCGGCAGCGGCGCCAGCTTCGGCGTCACCGTCAGCATCGGCATGTGCCTGGACCGCGACACCGTCTCGGTCGGCGACCTGATGACCCAGGCCGACGAGGCGCTCTATTTCGCCAAGCGCAGCGGCCGCAACCGCACCGTCCTGCGCGGCGCCGAGGGCGTGACGGTGAAGGCGCGCTTCTATGTGATGTGAAGGCCCTCGAGATCCCCTCTCCCCCCCGGGGGGGAGAGGGGGAGATTAGCGATGTGACGGCTCTATGAAGTTTGGCGGAGCTTCATCTTCCCCCATGGACGGACGGCTTTTATCTCAGGCACACTTTGCGTCTTGAGCGGGGCTGCGCCAACGCGCCGAAACGCCGCCCGTCCAAACGCCATTCAAGAGCCAGGGAGACCGGACGTCATGTCCAAGATCGTTCACACCACGCTCGATCACGCCCAGACCGAGTCCCAGCGGTCCAGCGCCGAGACCCAGCGCGCCGCCAAGAGCTTCACCCGCCGCCTGCTGCTGCAAAGCGCTGCGGCCGCCGCCGGTGTCGCCTCGGTCGGTCCCTTCGTCCTGCGCGAGGGCCACGCGGCGTCGGGTTCTGTGAAGATCTTCTCCTGGGCCGGCTACATCAGCCCGGACATGCTCGCCGACTTCGAGAAGAAGACCGGCGTCAAGGCGACCCTGACCGAATACGGCACCAACGACGAGCTGCTGAACCAGCTGAAGGCCACCGGCGGCGCCGGCTTCGACATCATCCACCCCACCGTCGACCGCGTGCCGAACTATGTCGAGTTCGAGCTGGTGCAGCCGATCGACGAGGCCAAGGTGAAGTGGGACGGCTGCCTGAAATCGTCGGTCGAGGGCTCCGCCGGCATGGGCGGCGTCGTCGGGGCCAAGCGCTATTTCGCCCCGGCCGACTGGGGCACCGAGGCGCTGGCCTACGACATGAAGAAGGCGCCGCTCGCCTACGGCACCGCCAGCTACGGCGATCTGTGGGCGCCGGCCAACGCCGGCAAGGTGACGGTGCGCGGCCATTCCTCGCTGATCGGCATCGCGCTGTGGCTGGAAAGCCAGGGCAAGCTGCCGCACCCGGTCCGCGACCAGTTCAAGGACGAGGCGAAGGCGCGCGCCAACTTCGACGCCATCCTCAAGGTGGCCGCCGCCAACAAGAAGTCGGTCGCCCAGTTCTGGACCAACGAGAACGAGGCCCAGGGCGCCTTCCGCACCAACGGCTGCGTCATCGGCCAGACCTGGGACAGCAGCGCCGTGGCGCTCCGCAAGGAAGGGCTGCCGGTCCGCTTCGTCGCGCCGAAGGAGGGTGCGCTCGCCTGGATGGAAGGTTTCGCCATCCCGAAGAAGGCGGAGAACCTGGAGAACGCCTATGCCTGGATCAACTGGTTCTACACGCCCGAGGCCGGCGCGCTCTACACCAACCATTCCGGCATCTCCAGCACCGCGGTCGGCGCCGAGGCCCATCTGACCGACCTGAACAAGCAGTTCTTCGCCGACGCCTATCCCGGCGACGCCCTGCAGAAGCTGTGGTGGTGGCCGATCCAGGAGGCGTGGTACGTCTCCATCCGCAACGAGTACCAGGATCGCTTCCTGGCGGCGTGATCCGCACACAGCAGGGGCCATGAGCCAAGACGTCCAACTCGACCACGTCACCATGCGGTTCGGCGACACCGTCGCCGTCCGCGACGTATCGCTGACCATCGCGGCCGGGGAGTTCTTCAGCTTCCTCGGCCCCTCGGGCTGCGGCAAGACCACCATCCTGCGCATGATCTCCGGCTTCATGGAGCCGACCGGCGGCGCCGTCCGCATCGGCGGCCGCGACATGAAGGGGATCGGGCCGAACAAGCGGCCGACCGCGCTGATCTTCCAGAACCTGGCCCTGTTCCCGCTGATGACGGTGGCGGACAACATCGGCTTCGGGCTGGAGGTGCGCGGCGTGCCGTCGGCCGACCGCAAGCGTCGCGTGCGCGAGCTGCTGGAGCTGGTGGCGCTGCCCGACACGGCGGACAAGCGGGTGACCGACCTGTCCGGCGGCCAGCGCCAGCGGATCGCCATCGCCCGCGCGCTGGCGGTGGAGCCGGCGGTGCTGCTGCTGGACGAGCCCTTGTCGGCGCTCGACCTCAAGCTGCGCCAGCACATGCGCGCCGAGCTGCGCGAGTTGCAGAAGCGCACCGGCGTCACCTTCATCTACATCACCCACGACCAGGGCGAGGCGCTCACCATGTCCGACCGCATCGGCGTGATGTCGCGCGGCGTGCTGGAACAGGTGGGCGACGGCAAGACCATCTACGACCATCCGGAGACCGCCTTCGTCGCGTCCTTCGTCGGCGAGGCGAACCGCTTCGCCGGGCGGGTGACGCAGGTGGCCGACGGCTGGGCAGTGCTCGACAGCGCCTTCGGGGCCTTGCGCGGGCGCAACCCGCGCGGGCTGGCGGTGGGCGACCGTGCCACCCTCTATGTCCGGCCGGAACGTCTGGCGCCGGATCGTTTGGGGGCGGGCGATGCCGACAACAGTCTGACCGCCCGCGTCAGCCACAGCGACTTCGAAGGCGCCTTCGTCAACGCCTTTCTGGACGGCGGCTTGACCGTGCAGATGCCGCATCTGGGCCAGGAGCCGGCCTTCGTCCCCGGCGAGACCGTCCGGCTGGGCTTCCGCGCCGCCGACGCGGTGGTTCTGCCGACGGCTTGAGTTCCCTCTCCCAATCCCCCTCTCCCCCCCGGGGAGAGGGTCGGGGTGAGGGGSMTGCACAGCGTGGCGTCGATAAGAGAGCGGGGATCACGCAATCCTTGAAGATCCTCGCCACGCGATCCCCTCACCCTAACCCTCTCCCGGGGGGGAGAGGGGATCCCGGGGCGAAAAACAACACACTCCGCACAAACGAAAACGCCCCGGCCGATTGGCCGGGGCGTTTCGCATTCCTGGACCCGAAAGCCTTAGTTGGCCTGCTGGATCGCCGACAGCTGCCACTGGCCGCCGCGCGGGCGGACGAAGGTCCACAGCTCGGTCGCCTCGGTCGGCTGCGAGGCGTTGCCCTCGATCACCCGGCCGCTGGCGCGGTCCACCGTGACGTCGACCAGCGCGAAGCGCATGGCGACGGTGGCGTATTCCTGCGCCCCTTCGCGCCAGCCCTCGGCCAGATCGCCCTGCAGCAGACGGACGTCGCTGACCTTGTTGACCACGCCGCGGCTGCGGTTCTCAGCCAGATCGTCGCTGAAGTAGGAGAACATCTCCGGCGTCGTCGCGGTGCGCAGGGCATCGGCATCCTCACGCCCGTAGGCGGTCTGGACGGTGACGAGCAGACGCTCGAACGACTCGAAGTCGGCCGGCTGGATGCCGATCTCGTCGGCGGCCTGACGGCGCTGGGCCGGACCGGCGTTGCCGCCCCCCATCCCGCGGTTGCCCATCGGGTTGTAGCCGGCGTCGGCCGCGTCGCGGTTCATCTGCCCATCCTGCGGGCCGCCGGCATAGGCCGGGCGGTTCCCGCCCAGCGGAGCGCCGGACGCCGCGGTGTTCGCGGTCTGCGAGCGGTTGCGGAAGAAGCGCATGGCCAGCCGGACCAGGAAGACGACCAGCAGGATTTGCAGCAGGAAGCCCAGGATGCCGGAGAAGCTGCCCAAGCCCTCGAAGAAGCCGCCGCCGAACAGCATCGCGCCGATGCCGGCGCCGATCAGGCCGCCCATCAGGCCCGACATGAAGCCGCCGCCGAAGAAGCCGCGCGAGGGGGCCGCCGCCGGGGCGGTGGCCGCGGCGCCGGGGCGCTGCATGCCGGGCGACGCCGCCGGGGCGGTCGAGCGCTCCATCGGCGACACGGAATTGGGGGCGGTGCTGGTGGCGGCCGGCGCCTCGGTCGTGCGGCTGCCGCGGCTGCCCGAGGAGCTGCTCTTGCCGGCGCGGGCGTCGGCGGTTCCGGCGGCCAGCGCCATCACCAGCGCAACCGCCACGGCGGTCGCAGCGCGGGCGCCGCGCTTCGCTGAAGAGGGGGCGGAAAGGCTCGAAGGTCGGGTCTTCTCGCTCATGATCGTGCTCGCTTGTCGCATCTGGTCGGTTATCCAGCCTTCCCAGATGGGGGTGGTCCCGCCTCCGTTTAAGAGGCGGTCTCACTTTTTTCGAGCAACAATCAGCACAGCCGCCTAATCGGTCTCATTTTGCCAAACATCGCCCATCGGGCCGTCGCCGTGCAGGGCGTCGATCGCCCGGCGGTCGCGCTTGGTCGGCCGCCCGGCGCCCGGCGGCTGGAACGGCGCGCGGTAGGGATCCTGCAAGCGCTCCTCCGGCACCGGCGGGGCGAGATCCTCGTACAGCGCCTGGGCTTCCGGCGCCGGGCCGCGGCGGCTGCCCAGCGCCACCACCTTGATGACGCGGATGTGCCGCCCCTGGGCGAAGGTCAGCACGTCGCCCGGCTTCACCGCCGCATGCGCCTTGTTCACCACCGTCCCCGACAGCCGCACGCCCCCGTCGTTGCACAGCTTGGCGGCGAGGCTGCGCGTCTTGAAGAAGCGCGCATACCAAAGCCACTTGTCGATCCGCAGCCGGCCGGGGGTGGAGTCTTCGCTGTCGGTGTTGCTCATGGGCGTTTCCGTCTTCTGGTCTCGTGTCCTACGGTGATCGTGCCGCTTACATCCCTGACAGCTGCCGCAGCTTGGCGAAGGGATGATCCTCGTTGGTCGGCTTCTCGCGCCGCTGCCTGTTCCCTTGCGGCCGTTTCCGCTTCCAGGTCACCGCCCCGTCCTCGCCTTCCGTGCGGACATAGCCGAGCCCGGTCAGCACCGCCGCCAGCTCCTCCGCCGACAGGCCGACGCGCTGGCCGAGCGCCACCTCGCGGATCGGCGCATTGGCCCTGGACGCGGTCAGCAGTTCGGTTTCCAGCCGGTCGAGCATGTCGACGCGCAGCGCCCGCCCGCCGGCCAGCGGATAGCCGATGGCCTCCCAGAAGCCGGGCGGTGCGCCGCCTTCCTTGACAGATGGCGCTTCGACCGACACCCGGCCCGGCGGCGGGATCGGGACGGGCAGGGGATGGCCCTTCGACACCGCCCACAGCAGCCCGCGCAACGTCACCGCCGCCGGCTTGGCCAGCGCGGTCAGATAGAGGTGCGACACCCCCAGCCGGACGCCCAGCCCGGTCAGCGCCTTGCGGTCCTCGCGCTCCAGCCGCTCGACCATGTCGGCGACGGGCTGCCGCGGCAGAACCCCCAGCCCCTCGACCAGCTGGAAGGCCAGCCCACGGCCGGCGCCGGACAGGCCCTGCGCCGCGGACAGCGCGAAGAGCGGCTTCAGCCGGGCGGCGACGTGGTCCTTCAACCAGCGCTCCAGCCGCGCCCGCACCCGCTCGCGCTGGGCCTGATCCAGCATCCCGTCGTCGAACGGCACCACCAGCGGCGCCAGCACCGACTGGCCGGCGGCCAGCCGCGCCACCGGCAGAGTGTCGGCGCTCAGCACCCCGTCGGCCCCCAGCGCGAAGGCGTCGTCCGGCTCCGCCTCGAAGGCGCGCAGCCGCTTGGCGAGTTCGTCGCGCAACGCCCGCCGGGCGGCGGTCAGCAGCGACTTCGCCTCGTCGGAGCGGTCGGGCGCGTCGGGGACGAAGCGGAAGCCCTCCAGCTTGCCGACGACATGCCCTTCCACCACCACCTCGCCGTCGGCGCGCACACCTCCCAGCAGCGAGCGCCCGTCCTTCAGCGTGCGGGCCAGCGTGGCGGAGCGGCGGTCGATGAAGCGCTGGGTCAGCCGCTCGTGCAGGGCGTCGGACAGCCGGTCCTCGATGGCGCGGGTGCGTTCCTGCCAGTGCAGCGGGTCCTTCAGCCAGGTCGGCCGGTTGGAGATGTAGGTCCAGGTGCGGATGTGGGCGATGCGGGCGACCAGCGCGTCGATGTCGCCCTCGGTGCGGTCGAGGCGGGCGATCTGCTTCGCCACCCAGTCGTCGTCCAGCCGGCGCAGCGGCGCGCGCAGGCTGCGGAAGATCTGGCCGAGCAGCTTGGTGTGGGCATCCGACAGCACCTTGCGGAAGTCGGGAACCTGACAGACCTCCCACAGCAGCTTGACGGCGTCGCGGCCGCGCGCCAGATCCATGATCTCCGGATCGCGCACCAGCGCCTGGAGCGCCAGATGGTCGTCGGCCTCGCGCACGCGGGACAGTTCCGCCAGCGGCGCGCGTTCCTCCAGCGACTTCAGCAGGAAGCCCGGCGTGTCGAAGCGCAGGTCGCTGTTGCGCCAGGACAAGGCCTTGACCGTCTCGAACTCGTGGTTCTCGACGCGGGTGACGAGGTCGGCGTCCAGCTCCCCCACCTCGTCGGTGGTGCCGAAGGTGCCGTCGCGCATGTGGCGGCCGGCGCGGCCGGCGATCTGCGCCACCTCGGCGGGGCGCAGGCGGCGCGGGGCGAAGCCGTCGAACTTGACGATGCGGGCGAAGGCGACATGGTCGACATCCATGTTCAGCCCCATGCCGATGGCGTCGGTCGCCACCAGATAATCGACCTCGCCCGCCTGATAGAGCCCGACCTGCGCGTTGCGCGTGCGCGGGCTGAGCGCGCCCAGCACCACGGCGGTGCCGCCGCGCTGGCGCCGGATCATCTCGGCGATGGCATAGACGTCGGTAGCGGAAAAGGCGACGACGGCCGAGCGCGGCGGCAGGCGCGTCAGCTTCTTGTGGCCGGCATAGGTCAGCTGCGAGAAGCGCGGCCGGCTGATGAACTCCGCCTTCGGCACCAGCCGGCGGATCATCGGCTGCATCGAATCGGATCCCAGCACCATGGTCTCGACCATGCCGCGGGCGTTCAGCAGCCGGTCGGTGAAGATGTGGCCGCGCTCGGGATCGGCGCAGAGCTGGATTTCGTCCACCGCCAGGAAATCGACCGCGCGGTCCAGCGGCATCGATTCGACGGTGCAGACCCAGTAGGACGGGTTGGGGGGCAGGATCTTCTCCTCCCCCGTGACCAGCGCGACCGCGTTCTTTCCCTTGATCGAGACGATGCGGTCATAGTTCTCCCGCGCCAGCAGGCGCAGGGGAAAGCCGATCATTCCGGACCGGTGACCGAGCATGCGCTCGATCGCCAGATAGGTCTTGCCGGTGTTGGTCGGCCCCAGCACGGCGACCACACGGCCCCCGCGCCCGAGACCGCCGCCCGCCGAAGCGTGAGTGGACGTCATGGGGTTAAGCTTTGGGGTGCGCGAGGCCGCAATGCAAGCGGCGGCTTGGCGATGTATGGCGATTGCGCCGGGCCGAACGACCGGCCGCTGCCGGACGGCTAATGCCGCAGGGAGAATGCGCGGCCGGCGCGGAGCGAACGGAGCCCGCTCCGGGCAATGCCGAGGATCATCAGGTAATCCTGCTTTATGACCGACAGGCTGAAGAACAGCGGGGAAAGATCGAGTGCGCTCATGGGAATGATCCCGGATTTCCAGGGCGAAGCGAAAGAAGCTGGAGACGGGAAGGGCCGCCGAATGGGGGTTCGGCGGCCCTCGGGCTCACGGCGGCTGCGTTGGGGGGCTTGGGGTCGCCGCCGGGAGTCTGTCTGTTACGTCAGCCCTTGGGCGCCTCCTGCGGCGCCGGGCCCGGACCGGGGCCCTTCCCCGGACCCATCCCGTGATGGCCCGGGCCGCCACGGTCGCCCATCGGTCCGCCATGGTGCGGGCCCATATGATGGCCGCCCATGCCGCCCGGTCCCGGGTTCAGCATGCGGTCGGCCTGCTTCTGCTGGTCGGGCGTCAGCTGGGCGTAGAGGTCGGTCAGGGCCGGGCGGACGGTCTGGACCTGTTGCAGGTGGGCCTGCATCATCTGCTCGGCGCGCTCAAGGCGCTGCGGCAGGGCTGCCGGCGGCGGGGCGTCCTTGAACTTGACGCACAGATCCTGCGTCGGCTTCAGGCTGGAGCGGGCGGCGTCGGCGAACTTGGTCCAGGCGGCGCGCTGCTGCTCGGTGATGTTCAGCTTCTTCTCCGCATAGGCCAGCTTGCCGGCCAGACGGGCCTCCTGGTCCTCGCACATGCGGGCGAAGTGGCGGTCGGGACCGCCGGCCGGGCCGGGACCGCCGGGCTGCGGGCCACCCTGGGCGAAGACCGGAACGGCCACGCCGAGACCGGCGACCAGCAGGGCGGACGTCAGAAGGGCGCGTTTCATGGTGTCGACTCCTCGGTGTGTTGGTGCTGTCTAAACCCCGGATGGAGGGGGCTTATTCCGTTGGGACGGTGCCGGCCTCATCGCCGCCGCTGTCCCGATGACCAGAGATTGGGCGCCGAACGTTGCGGTCGAATGTCCGCAAACCGGTCATTTGGTAACAGAGTGTAACCGTCCGGCCCCCCGTAACCGGGCGTTACACATTTCCCCTTCACGCCCGCGGCCCCTCGCCCGATCATGGGGCCATGGACCGCACGCCCCACCTCCTCGTCGTCGACGACGACCGCGAAATCCGCTCCCTCGTCGCCCAGTTCCTGACCAAGCATGGCTTCCGGGTCACCGGGGTCCGGGACGGGGCGGAGATGATGCGCACGCTCGACGGCGCCCGCGTCGACCTGATCGTGCTCGACCTGATGCTGCCGGGGGAGGACGGGCTGTCGCTCTGCCGACGGCTGCGCGCGACGCCGCAGACGGCGCAGACCCCCGTCATCATGCTGACCGCCATGGGCGAGGAGACCGACCGCATCGTCGGGCTGGAGATGGGCGCCGACGATTATCTGGCGAAGCCCTTCAGCCCGCGCGAGCTGCTGGCCCGCATCAAGGCGGTGCTGCGCCGCGTCTCCGCCCCGCCGGTGGCCGGCGCCCCTGCGGCGGCCGGCACGGTGCTGCGCTTCGAGGGCTGGTCGCTCGACCTCACCAAGCGCGAGCTGCGCTCGCCCGACGGCGTGCTGGTCCAGCTGTCGGCCGGCGAATACGATCTGCTGGTCGCCTTCGTCGAGCATCCGCAGCGGGTGCTGACCCGCGACCAGCTGCTCGATCTGGCGCGCGGCCGCTCGGCGGTGCCCTTCGACCGCTCCATCGACGTGCAGGTCAGCCGCCTGCGCCGCAAGATCGAACCCGATCCGGCCGACCCGACGCTGATCAAGACGGTGCGCGGCGGCGGCTATCTCTTCACGCCCACCGTCTCCAACGGCGGTGTGGCGCCATGACCGCCCAGCCGGAAACGGCCAAGTCCCAGCCGGAAACGGCCAAGTCCAGGCTCGCCCGCCGCCGCGGCGCCTTCCGCCGGCTTCCCTTCCGCTTCCCCGACAGCCTCGCCGCGCGCATCGCGCTGACGGTGGTGCTGGCGCTGCTGCTGACCCAGGCGATCAGCGCGCTGGTCTATCTGACCGACCGCAGCGAGGGGCCGCCGATCCACGGTCCCAACGTGCTGATCCAGCGCATCACCGCCATCGTCCAGCTGGTGGAGAGCACGCCGCCCCAGGGGCGCGAGCGGGTGGTGCGCGCCATCGACGACCCGGTCCTGCGGGTGGAGCTGAGCCCCGATCGGCCGCCGCCGCTGTCGCCCGGCGCCTATGCCGGCGGCCGGTTCGAAGGGCTGAAGCGCCGGCTGAGCGAGCAGCTCGACACCGCCGACCGCAACATCCTGATCGAGGTCCAGCGCCCGCCCCGCGGAGAGGGCCGCGACGACCCCCGCCCGCCGCCGCCCTTCATGGCGGGCGACGAGCCCCGGCACTGGGGGCCGCATGTCCGGCTGTCGGTGCGGCTCGGCGACGGCTCCTGGCTCAGCTTCACCGGCGGCGAGCCGCTGCCCGGCCCCTTCGGCATCGTCCGCTTCGTGCTGTGGATGGGCGCCATCGTCGCGGTGATCCTGCTGGTGTCGCTGCTCGCCGCCCGCCGGGTGACGGCGCCGCTGGCCGGCTTCGCCGCCGCCGCCGAACGGCTCAGCGTCGACGGGCAGGCCGATCCCCTGCCGGAGGAAGGCCCGCGCGAGTTGCGCGCCGCCACCCGCGCCTTCAACCGGATGCAGGCGCGCCTCGCCCGCTTCGTCGCCGACCGCACCCAGATGCTGGCGGCGATCGGCCACGACCTGCGCACGCCGATCACCCGGCTTCGCCTGCGCGCCGAGCTGGTCGACGATCCCGAGATGCAGCGCCGGATGCTGGCCGACCTCGACGAGATGGAGGCGATGATCTCGGCCACGCTGGCCTTCGCCCGCGACGACGCCCAGCGCGAGCCGCGCGGCCGCTTCGACCTTGCCGACCTGTTGCAGAGCCTGTGCGACGACCGCGTCGATGCCGGCCACCGCGCGCTCTACGACGGCCCCGCCCATATGGTGGCGGAGGGCCGCACCGTGGCGCTGCGCCGGGCGCTGGCCAACCTGATGGACAACGCCATCAAATATGGCGGCGGCTTCACCGTCCGGCTGGAGACCGGCCCGGACGGCGCCGCCCACGCCGCCAATGCCCTGATCCATATCGACGACGACGGCCCCGGCATCCCGGAGGCGGAGTTCGAGAAGGTTTTCGCCCCCTTCTACCGGCTGGAGCGCTCCCGGTCCCGAGACACCGGCGGCGTCGGGCTGGGCCTGTCCACCGCCCGCAGCATCATCCGCGGCCATGGCGGCGACGTGACCTTGTCGAACCGCAGCGGGGGCGGCCTGCGCGCGACGGTGACGCTGCCGCTTTGATCTGCCACCCCGAAATTTCGGATAGAGTCATTCTTTCGCCACGGTCGGGAGACAAATAATCGCCGGCCCCTGACCGGGCTTCCGGCCCAGAGGCAGTGGGCGTATGAGGATCGAAGCGGGAACGTTTCCCGCACTCATCACACAGACCTGACAGGGCCAGCGAGCGCGCCGTGACCGCCGACCGACCGGACCACCACACGGACCCGGACCAGCGCAGGGCCAGCCAGCTCTACGCCGGCCCCCGCCCGATCCGCACCCGCGAAGACCCGTCGCCGCTCGACCGGCTGACGGCCGGGGAGTTCGCGCGCCTGTTCGCCGCGAAGGCGGTCGAGCTTGCCCGCGACCGGCTGGCGGCAGCCGGCAAGGGCAGGCCGCGCCGCAAGTCCCCGCCGCCCTCCGCCGCCCCGCCGGCCACTCCCTACAAGCTGCCCCGCCGCCGGTCCCGCGGCCTGCTTAGCTTCACGCTGCCCAACTTCAAGTTGCCGCCCCTCTCCCTTCCAAGGATCTCCTTGCCGAAACCGAAGCAGCCCGCCCGCCGGTCCGGCGGCAACCAGACCCTGTCCCCGCAGCTCTCGGCCCAGCCGTCCGCCCGTCCTGGCCGGGCGCCGCAGCCGCCCCGGAAAAACGGCGGTAACGGCGGCGGCTGGGTGAGGCGTCTGGTCCAGTGGGGCCTCGTCGCCGCCATCTGGTGCGGCATCGGGCTGGGTGCGGTGCTGGCTTGGTTCGCGCTCGACCTGCCGGACATCTCCAAGGTGGCGCAGTTCGAACGCCGCGCCTCGATCACCGTGCTGGCCGCCGACGGCAGCGAGTTCGCCCGCTTCGGCGACCTGCACGGCACGACGCTCAGCGTGCGCGACCTGCCGCCGCATCTGGTCGGCGCCGTGCTGGCGATCGAGGACCGCCGCTTCTACAGCCATTTCGGCATCGACCCGCTGGGTCTGGCCCGCGCCGTCTACGTCAACTGGCGCTCCGGCCGGGCGGTGCAGGGCGGCTCCACCATCACCCAGCAGCTCGCCAAGAACCTGTTCCTGACGCCCGAGAAATCGCTGAAGCGCAAGATCCAGGAGGCGATGCTGGCGCTGTGGCTGGAGAGCCGCTTCACCAAGGACCAGATCCTCACCGCCTACCTGAACCGCGTCTATCTCGGCGCCGGCACCTTCGGGGTGGACGCCGCCGCCCGCACCTATTTCGGCAAGCCGGCGACCGAGGTCGACGTGCGCGAGTCGGCGGTGCTGGCCGGCCTCCTGAAGGCGCCGTCGCGCTACGCCCCCAGCTCCAACCCCGACGAGTCGGCGGAGCGGGCGCGGGTGGTGATGGCGGCGATGCTGGACGCCGGCTACCTGACCCAGCCGCAGTACGAGGCCGCCCGCACCGCCAAGCCGTCGCCCAAGCGCAAGCCCGGCGGCGACGGCCGCTATTTCGCCGATTGGGTGACCGATCTGGTGCCGGGCTTCGCCGGCCCCGACCATGGCGACGTGATCGTCCGCACCACGCTGGATTTGAAGATGCAGCGCGCCGCCGAACAGCGGCTGGAGGCCCTGCTCGCCGGCCCCGGCGCCGCCGCCAACGTCCGCCAGGGGGCGCTGGTCGCCATGAGCCCCGACGGCGCGGTGCGGGCGCTGGTCGGCGGCCGCGATTACGACGGCAGCGAGTTCAACCGCGCCACCCAGGCGCTGCGCCAGCCGGGATCGGCCTTCAAGCCCTTCGTCTATCTGGCGGCGCTGGAGTCGGGCTGGACCCCCGACAGCCTGATCGACGACGCTCCCGTGCAGCTCGCCAACTGGAGCCCCGGCAATTACGACGGCAAGTACCGCGGCAGCATCACGCTGGCCTCGGCGCTGGCCCATTCCTCCAACACCGCGACGGCGCGGCTGATCGACCGGGTCGGCACCGACCGGGTGCGGCGCATCGCGTCCAACCTCGGCATCTCCTCGCCGCTCACCCGCGACCTGTCGCTGGGGCTCGGCACCAGCGAGGTGACGCCGCTGGAACTGGTGCGCGCCTATGCCGGCATCGCCAACCGCGGCGTCCCCGTCTGGGCCTATGCCATCACCGAGATCAAAAGCCGCGACGGCGTCGTCCTCTACCGGCGCCAGGGCGGCGGCGGCAGTGCCGTGGTCGATCCCGCCCATGCAGTGCAGCTGTCCCACATGATGACCGGCGTGCTCGACTACGGCACCGGCCGCAGCGCGAAGCTGAACCGCCCGGCGGCGGCCAAATCCGGCACCACCCAGGACTATCACGACGCCTGGTTCGTCGGCTTCACCGCCGATCTGGTCGCCGGCGTCTGGCTGGGCAACGACAACAACGAGGCGATGAAGAAGGTCACCGGCGGCACCCTGCCGGCCAAGCTGTGGCGCGAGTTCATGCTGGACGCCCATGCCGGCAAGCCCGCCCGCCCGCTCCCCGGCCTGGACGGCGCCCCCGCCTGGACCCCGCCCCCTGGAAGCATGCCGCCCGGAAGCGTGATGCCGCCAAGCGCGATGCCGGGCGGCATGCCGGTGGCGTCCGCCGACGCGCGGCCGGGCGGCATCGGCTCGCTGATCGAGAAGATCGCCGGCGGGTCCGGCGCCGCCCCCAGGGTGCAGTACGACTACAGCAACAGCGGGGTGCGTTAGACTCCCTCTCCCATCCCGGGAGAGGGAAGGGTCCCATGCGGAGCATGGGAAGGGTGAGGGGTGAGCCAAGGATCGGGATCCATAGTTCGGATAGCCCCTCACCCTCCCCACCGCTTCGCGGCGGGCCCCCTCCCTCTCCCGGGGCGGGAGAGGGCTTCAGATTCCCCCCGCCGCCCCGACCCTGCTATATCTCACCCGGATTTCTCCAGAGCGGACGACAGATGCAGGCGGACGAGCGATTGGACGGGCCGGACGTGGCTGAGGCGGACAGGGCGAAGGCGGACGAGGACGAGCGTCCGCTCGCCGCGGTTCTCGCCGCGCTGGCGTCCGAAGGCCCCGCACCCGGCGCTCCCTCCTCCGCTTCGCCGCCGTCCTCCCGCCGGCACGACAGTCCGGGTCCGCGGCCGCCCGCCTCCTCCCTCAACCCGCTGCTCAGCGCCGCCGCTCCGGCCCTGGCGCTTGTCGGCGCGCTCCGCGACCGCAGCCTGGGCGACCCGCCCCGCGCCGCCGCCGCCGCCGCGCTGGAGCGGTTCGACCGCGCCGCCGCCGCCGCCGGCCTCGACGCCGCCGCCATCCGCGCCGCCCGCATCGCGCTCTCGGTGACGCTGGACGACGTCGCCCGTGCCGCCGGGCATGGCGGGGTCGCGGTCGCCGAGCCCGATGCCGGCGTGCGCTTCCTTGAACTGCTCGACGGCATGCTGGTCGATCCGCGCCGCCACCGCCACACGCTGGAGCTATACTACGCCTGCGTGTCGCTGGGCTTCGAGGGCCGCTACCGCGACAGGCCCGGCGGTGCCCACGACCTCGCCCGCCTGCGCGACGAGCTGTACCGCATCCTGCGCCGCGCCCGTGGCGACGTGGCGGCGGAGCTGTCGCCGGCCTGGACCGGGGTGGCGGAGCCGTTCCGGCCGCTCGGCAATTCGCTTGGCAGCGTGCCGGGCTGGGTCGTCTGGGCCGGGGTGGCGCTCGGCCTGTCCGGCCTCTACGTGCATCTCGCCGGCACCCTCGACCGGCAGGCGGAGCCGGTGGTCGCCCGCATCGCGGCATTGCTGCCCGACCGCACGATCGAGATCGCCCGGCTGGTTCCGCCGCCGCCCCCCACCGCCGGCCCGGCGCTGATCGCCCGCATCACCGGCCAGCTCGCCCCGGAAATCCGCACCGGCGCCGTCGAGGTGCTGGCGGGGGAGGATGGCGCCCTGGTCATCCGCATCCCGGCGGCGGCGATGTTCGCCACCGGCAGCGACGCCGTGAAGGCCCGCCACCGCGCCATCGTCGAGCGGGTCGGCCAGACCCTGGCGGTGGAGCCCGGCAGCGTGCTGGTGGTCGCCCACACCGACGACCAGACCCCGCCGGGCGGCCGCCCGCCGGCTGCGCAATCCCTGACGGCCCAATCCCTGACGGATGCCCGTGCCGAGGCGGTGCGCAAGCTGCTGGAGCGCTCGCTGCCGCCCGCCCGCCTGTCGGCCGAGGGCCATGGCGACCAGGAGCCGGTCGCGCTGAACGACACGCCGGCCGGTCGCGACGCCAACCGGCGGATCGACATCCGCCTTTACCCGCATTAGGGCGCCCGCCATGGCCGAACCCCCTTCCCCCAAGGCCGGCGCCCCGGCGGCGAAGACGGCTGCCACGGCGACGGCGAAGACGACCGTCCGGCGCCGGAAACCCGCCGCCGCTCCGTCGCCGTACCGCTCCGCCCGCAGCCGCTGGGTGCTGTCGCTGTCGGGCGTGCTGGCCCTCGGGCTGGCCGGCTGGCTGCTGCTGCCGCGTCTGGCCGCCTCCTTCGCCCCGCATCTGCTTCCGTCCATCCAGCCGGACTGGAGCGTCCGCCTGCTGCCGCTGGTCCTGGCGCTGGCCGGCTGGATCGCCGTCAACCGCCGCATCGACGCCCGCGAGCGTGCCGCCAACACCCGCCTGCTGGAGGTGCTGGCCGCCCGCCGCGACCCGGAGCTGAAGGCCTCGCTGGAGGAGATCGGCACGGTCCGCAAGCAGCTCGACGCCGCGCTGGCCCAGCTGCGCACGCGCCGGGGCGGGCGCTATCTCTACCAGCTTCCCTGGTATCTGGTGATCGGCGCCCCTGGTTCGGGCAAGACCACGGCGCTGGCCAACACCGGCCTCGCCGCCCTCTCGCCCGGCGGCAAAGCCGCCCAGCCGGCGGCGGGCCCGTTCATTGGGCTGGGCGGTACCCGCAACTGCGACTGGTGGTTCACCGACCGCGCCGTGCTGATCGACACCGCCGGCCGCTACACCACCCAGGACAGCCGGCGCGCGGTGGATGGCCGGGTGTGGTCCGGCCTGCTCGACCTCTTGAAGGAGCACCGCCCGCGCCAGCCCGCCAACGGCGTCCTCCTCACCGTCAGCATCCCCGAGCTGACCGGCTGGACCGATGCCGAGCGGCGCAACCACGCCATCCTGATCCGCCAGCGCCTGAACGAGCTGCGGGTGCAGCTGGGCGTGCGCCTGCCGGTCTATCTGCTGCTGACCAAGGCCGACCTGCTCGACGGTTTCGCCACCTTCTTCGACCCGCTCGACCGCGAGGCGCGCGGGCAGGTTTGGGGCCTGACCCTGCCGGCGGAGGAGCCGGCCTCCGACACCTCCGCCCCCGGCTCCTCCGCCGGTCCGCTTCCCGTCTTCCGCGCGCTTTATGCCGGGCTGGTGCGGCGGCTGGACGAGCGGCTGCTCGACCGGCTGCACCAGGAGCCGGACATCCGCCGCCGCAGCGACGCCTTCGCCCTGCCGCTGCGCGTGGCGGAGCTGGAGCCGGCGCTGGCCGACATCGTCGACACCGCCTTCGGCTCCGAACATGGCGAGGAGGCGCCGCGCCTGCGCGGCCTCTACCTGACCAGCGCCACCCAGACCGACGCCTCGCTCGCCCTGTTCCACCCCGATTCCGGCCCCGAGGGCGGCCCCGGGGGCGGCCACGAGACAGGCGGCCCGGCCTCCACCTATTTCCTCGAACGGCTGCTGCCCGACGTGGTGTTCCCGGAGGCCAACCTCGCCCGCGTCGACCGGCGGGTGGAGCGCGCCCGCCGCCGCCGGGCGCTGCTGTCCGCCGCGGCCGCGCTGGCGCTCGCCCTGGCCGTCGGCGGCTGGTGGCTGGTCAGCGCCCGCGGCAACGCCGCCCTGCTGGAGCGCGCCGATGCCGGCGCCGCGGCGGTGGAGGCGGCGCTGCGCCCGCTCGACACCGCGCCGCGCTCCCTGGTCCGGGTGGACGATGCCGACCCCGCGGCGATCCTGCCGGCGCTGGAGGCCCTGCGCGCCCTGCCGTTCGCTTTCGACGATGCGCAGGACGGGGCCGGGCGGATGTGGGCCGGTGAGATGTGGACAGCCCGGATATGGGCCGGCCCGGCGCTGGCCGGCGGGCTTTATCAGGGTGGCCGCATCGCCGTCCCGGCGCAGGAGGCCTACCGCCGCGCCCTGCGCACCCAGTTCCTGGCCCGCATCGCCCTGCGGCTGGAGGAGCGGCTGCGCGCCGACTGGGCCTTGCCCGACCAGCTGCGCCAGACCCTGCGCGTCTACCGCATGATCACCGGGCGCACGATTGCCGGGCAGATGGCGGGCGGGCAAATGGCCGGCGGGGCGGAGCCGATGGATGCCGGCGCCATGGCGGAATGGCTGGCGCTCGACTGGCAGCGCACGCTGCCCGGCCCGGCCAACGAGGCGCGGCGCCGTGCGCTGGGCGACCATCTGGCCGCCCTGTTCGCCGTCGGCTTCGCCCCGGTCCCGCCCGACGAGGTTCTGGTCGCCCGCGTGCTGGAGGTGCTGGCGCAATCGACGCCCCAGGCCGCTCCCCAGCCGTCTTCCCAGCCCGGCCGGGCCGCCCTGCCATGACGGGAGGGTTCGCGACGCCGCGCGGGATGCTGGCCGCCGCGGGGGCCGCGCTGCTGCGGGCGCCCGGATTCGGCGGCGGATTTGGCGGCGGCCTTGGCGGCGGTGGGAGAGGCGGCCTGGCCGCCGGTGCCGATCCGGTGGTGGGATTCCACGGCAAGGTGCCGGCCCGCGGCGATTTCATCGGCCATGGCCTGCCGTCGGCGGTCCTCGGCCCCTGGGACCGCTGGCTGTCCGCGGCGCTGGGCGAGGCCGGCCGCCGTCTGGGTGCCGAATGGGAGCCCCTGTTCGCCCAGGCCCCGGTCTGGCGCTTCGCCCTGTCGGCCGGCCTGTGCGGCGCCACCCCGCTGGTCGGGGTCTGGATGCCCAGTGCCGACCGGGTCGGCCGTCTCTATCCCTTCACCATCGCCGCCGGCCTTCCCGCCGGCTTCGACATCGCCGACGCACCGGCCGCCTGCGGCGCCTGGCTGTCCCGCGCCGAGTCCCTTGCCGCCGACGCCTGCCGCGCCGGTGCCGACGTGGAGGGGTTGCCGGCCCGCCTCGCCATCCTCGGCCGGCCGGAACCGGAGCGCGTCAGCCCCGCCACCCGCGCCCTGCTCGACCGCCTGTCCGGCCCCTTGCGCGCCGACGCCAGCCTGTGGTGGACCCGCGGCGCCGGCCGGATCGCGCCGTCGCTGCTGTCCTGCCCCGGCCTTCCCGCCGGCCCCCGCCTGACCGCCTTCCTCGACGGCGCCTGGGCCCGCTGGGGCTGGGAGAACGCCGACGAGGGGTAGGGGAGGGGGTCAATATTCTCGAGTCGATCAAATATCGCGGGCAAGATCGACACGGATGTCACGGATTAAAACACGGATTTCACGGATGCTTTCGCCTTGCCAAAGCGCCGGGGCTGGACCGCTGTTATAAAAAATCCGTGTAATCCGTGTCTAAATCCGTGACATCCGCGTCAATCTTGTTTTCCATCTCAGGAAGTCACAGTCAGGCCGATTACCGCGTCTCCGCCATCTCGCGGTCGAAGCGGGCCAGCGCCTCTTCCAGCCCCCACTGGACCTGCGCCTTCTCGCTGCGCGCGGTCACCGGGCGGCAGGCGTCCTCACGCACCGGCGGCGTGCAGCCGGGGGCGGACCACAGGCTGTCGCCGGGCAGGAAGCTGTGCTCCAGGCTGGCGCGGGCCAGCCCGACGAGGTCGGCATAGCCGAAGCCGAACTCCTCCACCGCGCGCTGTAGCTCGTTGGTCAGGTCGATCCGGCTGACGCCCTCGTCGTCGGTCGACAGCACCACCGGCACCCCGGCGGCGCGATAGACCGGCAGCGGGTGCGCCTTGCCGCTGACGCCCAGGATCTTGTCGTTGCTGGTCAGGTTGATCTCGACCGCCACCTTGCGCCCGGCCATCGTCCGCAGCAGGCCCTGGGGATCCTCCTCGTACATCACGTCGACGCCATGGCCGATGCGACTGGCGCGTGCGATCTCCACCGCCTTGCGGATGTGGTCGCGCAGCCGCTCCGGCGGGACGAGGCCAAGCGTCAGCTCACCGGCATGCAGCGCGACGTTGGTGCCGGGCTGGCGCCGCTTGGCCTCCGCCACCATGCGCATGTGCAGGTCGTAATCGTCGAGCGCCACCGGGTTATCCTCCGGCGCTACGAAGTTCAGCCCGACGACGCGCGGCTCCTGCGCTTCCAGCAGGGCGTTGAACAGGGTGGTGGCATAGACCGGGCCGGGGCTCTGCGTGCGCGAGACCTGCTGGAGATAGCGCACCGACACCGCGCAGCCCGGCCGCGCCGCCGGCGTGCCGCAGCCGAGCACGCTGCGCATCCGCGCTTCCGCCGCGTCGATCTCCTGCCGGGCCGGGGCAACCAGCGCCGGAAGCCCGGCGGCGATCAGCCGGTCTGCGGTGCCCGGCAGGTCGGCCGCCGCCTGCGGCGTCCAGGGGAAGGACTTGCCGATGGCGGTGGCCGGGCCGGTGCCGAAGGACACCATCAGCTCGACATGCCGTTCGCCCTGCCGGCCGGCGCGGTCCACCACCTCGGCCAGCAGGTCGCCGGTGGAGGTGGAGGTCGCACCGGCGGCGGCACGGAACCGCCCGAAGGTGGCGAAGAACTGGTCGTGCAGGCTGTAGCCGGAGATCGGCAGCGCATCGCGGGTCGACAGGGCGTCCAGCGCCACCGGGTAGAGCACGCTGTCGGCGATGACCGCCGTGGCGCCCGGCCGGGCCGATCTGGCGTCGCCGCAGGGCGCCTGCGCCGTCGGCGCCACCAGCGTCTTGGCCTTGACGTCGAAGCAGAGCCCGGCATCCGCCGCCATCCGCATGTAGGTCTCGGCATAGACCGCACCGGTCAGGTGGCTGTGGAGGTCCGCTCCCTTGGGCATGCGGTAGAGGAAGGCGCGCAGCTCCGGCGGGCTGGTCCGCACCGCCTGGAACCGCCGCGCCGCCGCCGACCCGCCGGCATCGGCGCCCCCGCCGGGGCTGCTGCCGCCCATCTCCGCCGTGGCGCAGCCCGCCAGCAGCAGCGTCGCCGCCAGCGCCCCCGTCACGCGTCTGGTCATTCGCACATCAAGCATATACCCGACTCCATATTCTCCTTTTGCGAGTATGGATGCGCTGATAATCGCGCGGGCACAACCGCCCTGTGCGGATCGAAAGGCTGTAGCGGGGCGGCAATTCCCGGTATGGTGCGGCGACCTTTCCGTGTTCCCGCCCATCCCGCCTTCCGTATCCCGCCGTCTTTGGAGCCGCCGCGATGACCGACACTTCCGCCCCGACCCTGCTCGATGCGGCCAAGCGTTTCCGCAGCAACGATCTGGCGGGGGCGGAACAGGTCTGCCGGGCGATCCTGACGACCGACCCGCACAACGCCCAGGCGCTGCATCTGCTGGGGCTGGTCGCCGCCCACACCGACCATCCGGACAACGCGCTGGATCTGTTCGCCCAGGCCATCGCGGAGAACGGCAACGACCCGTCTTTCCACAACAGCCGCGGCAGCCTGCTTTTCCAGCAGGCCCGGCCGGCGGAGGCGGAGGAGGCGTTCCGTGCCGGCCTCGCCCTCAACCCGCGGCTGCCGGAGCTGCATGGCAACCTCGGCAACGCGCTGAAGGCGCAAAGCCGGCTGGAGGAGGCGGCGGACTGTTTCCGCACCGCGCTGGACCTGCGGCCCGAGGCGCCGGAGATGCATCATTTCCTCGCCGCCACCCTGCGCGAGTTGGGCGGGCTTGAGGAGGCGGAGGAGCATTTCCGCACCGCGCTGGCCCAGGCGCCCGACTATCTCGACGTGCATTACAGCCTGGCGGAGCTGCTCTCCACCCGCGGCCGGCTGGCCGAGGCGGAGGCGGAATTCCGCATCGTGCTGACCGCCGCGCCGCGCTTCGTCCCGGCCCAGGTCGGGCTCGCCCATGTGCTGCAAAGCCTCGACCGCGCCGCCGAGGCCATCGAGGTGATCGAGGCGGCGCGCGAGCAGGCCCCCGACCACCCGATGGTGAAGTTCACCCGCCGGCTGATCTATTCCAACGCGGTGCCCGGCTGGCACCTGCCGATGATCAACGATTTCGAGCGGAACGAGGCCTACAAGCGCTCGCTGGAACGGGCGGTGAAGCCCGGCCAGCTGGTTCTGGAGATCGGCACCGGCTCCGGCATCGTCGCCATGATGGCGGCGCGCGCGGGTGCCGGGAAGGTGGTGACCTGCGAGGTCAACCCGATCCTCGCCCGCGTCGCCAAGGAAACCGTGGCGCGCAACGGCTATGCCGACCGCATCGACGTGGTGCCGCGCCTGTCGACCCAGCTGACGGTGGGCGAGGGCGGCGATCTGCCGGAGAAGGCCGACGTCTTCGTGTCGGAGCTGATCAATATCGGCATGCTGGCCCCGCGCATGCTGTCGGTGCTGCAACATGCCCGCACCCATCTGGTGAAGCCGGGCGGCGCCGTCATCCCGCGCGCCTCCACCGTCTACGCCATGCTGGTGGAGACGCCGGAGCTGGCCCGCATCAACCCGGTGGAGACCATCGACGGCTTCGACATGGGCAGCTTCGACGTCTTCCGCTCGCCCGGCTACCAGCAGATCGACCTCGGCGCCGACGCCCACACCCCGCTGTCGAAGCCCTTCACCGCGCTCGATTTCGACTTCACCCGCAACATGCCGGAGGAGGGCGAGCGGGTGATCGACGTGACCATCGTCACCGCCGGCACCTGCCACGGCGTCGCCTTCTGGTTCGACCTCTTCATGGACGACGAGGTGGTCTACAAGTCGGAAAGCCGGTCGCGCACCAACCACTGGAAGCAGGCGATGACCTTCCTGGAGAAGCCGATCGCGCTGTCGGCCGGCGACCGCCTGCGCATCGTCGCCCGCTACGACAACAACCAGATCTCCTTCGGGGTGGACGGGCTGACGGGGGGCGGGCGGGAGTAAGCGGGCGTGAGCGAAGCCGTCCCGTCCAGCGACAGTCCTGCCGGCGACATCCCTTCCCGCCGGGCCATCGTCTCCTGGTGCCTCTACGACTGGGCGAATTCGGCCTACAACACCATCATCACCACCTTCGTCTTCTCGGTCTATTTCGCCCGCGGCGTCGTCGGCGACCCGGTCGAGGGCACCGCAAGGTGGAGTGCGGCGATGACCGTGGCCGGCGTCGCCATCGCGCTGCTCAGCCCGCTGCTGGGCGCCGTCGCCGACCGGGCCGGGCGGCGCAAGCCGTGGATGGCGCTGTTCACCCTGGTCACGGTCCTGTTCACCGCGGCGCTGTGGTGGGTGCGTCCCGAGCCGGCCGACGCCGCCTTCGCGCTCGCCTGCGTGGTGGTCGCCACCGTGGCGTTCGAACTGGCCAACGTCTTCTACAACGCCACCCTGCCGGGTCTGGTGCCGGCGCGGCTTCTCGGCCGGGTGTCGGGCTGGGGCTGGGGCATCGGCTATTTCGGCGGGCTGGCCTGCCTCGTCCTGGCGCTGGTCTGCTTCGTCCAGGCGCCGGCCCCGCTGTTTGGCCTGTTCGGGATGGAGTGGGCCGACTGGGGCCAGCAGGCCAATGTCCGCGCCACCGCCCTGCTGGCCGCGGCGTGGTACGGGCTGTTCGCGCTGCCCTATTTCCTGTGGGTGCCGGACGAGCCGGCGACCGGCCACGGCCTGCTGCGGGCGGCACGCGAGGGCGTCGCGACCTTGGTCGCCACGCTGCGGCAGGCCCGGCGTTACCGCGAGGTCGGGCGCTTCCTGATCGCCAGCGCCTTCTACCGCGACGGCATCAACACCATCACCGCCTTCGGCGGCCTCTTCGCCGCCGGGACCTTCGGCATGAGCTTCGAGGAGATCCTGGTCTTCGCCATCGCGCTCAACGTGGTGGCGGGGGCGGGGGCCATCGGCTTCGCCTGGATGGACGACCGGGCGGGGGCCAAGCCGGTGATCCTGATCGCGCTGGCCGGCATGACAGTCTGTTCGGTGCCGCTGCTGCTGGCGACCGAGCGGCTGTGGTTCTGGATCTTTGCGCTCGGGCTCGGGCTGTTCTTCGGGCCGGCCCAGGCGGCCGGGCGGTCGATGATGGCGCGGCTGGCCCCGCCGGGCATGGCGGGCGAGATGTTCGGACTCTACGGGCTGACCGGCCGCTTCGTCGGCTTCTTCGGACCGCTGCTGTTCGGGCTGGCGACCCAGGCCTTCGCCAGCCAGCGCGCCGGCATGGCGACGGTTCTGGCTTTCTTCGCCATCGGCTTCGGGCTTATGCTGGCGGTTCGCGAACCGGCCCGCTAGAAAAGGGCCTGTGTCAAAGCGCCGCACATGAGACCATTCGAGGGCAGAGCTGTTACCTTCGTTTTTGCTGCGACGCACAAAAGTCGAAGCCGAGGGGTACGGACCATGCTGCACATCAAAGACATCGAAGCCTTCGCCCGCATCAACGAGGCCCTGAACGAGGAGCCCGGCGCGGATGGCGGCACGGATAATCGGCCGGAGCAGGCCGGCCAGGACTCAGACGGCCAGCACAATTCCGGCCCGGCGCATCCGGCGCTGGTGATGGCGATGCTGGCGACCGGCCGCCTGCCGCTGTCGGCGCTGTCGAAATCCGATCAGGCAAAGACCCCGGACGTGCCGACGCCGTGGACCAGGATGTTCCGCCGCTCCTGACGGCGGTCCGTTTGGGCCGAAAGCCGTGGAGATGGGGGCAATGTTGACACGGATGTCACGGATTTAGACACGGATGTCACGGATGTGGCGTTCCGAAACCCCAGCTTCCGGGGGAGGCCGCCGCTTCGGCAAGACCGGAAAAATCCGTGTAATCCGTGCCGAAATCCGTGACATCCGTGTCGATCTTGTTCCCCATGCAATGACTCCGGGACCAGAGGGCGACACCGGCGGCCGTTGCAAAAATTCCGCCATAAAGGAAATTATTCTTATACGCTTCCCGCAGACCCACCTTTCTGCGGAGCCGACCCATGCCCCTCGACAGCCGTAGCTTCACCAACGACCAGTTCCCCCGCTGGGCCGAAGAGCCGCCGACTCCGTCCGAAGGCTCGCTGGTCCCCGGTTCGCAGTTCCACGAGGAACAATGGATCATGGCCGCCGGCATGCTGGCCCGCGGCAACAGCTTCCTTCAGGTCTCGCGCGCCATGGGATGCAGCCGGACGACACTCTGGCGCGCCTACTACGGCTCCAAGGATTTTCGTCACAGGGTGTGGTGGGAACGGCAGGCGCTGAACCGCGAGGCCGAGCTGCGCCTGTCCTCGCTGCGGGTGCTGGTGGCCGAGCAGATCGAGCGGCTGGTCACGTCGGGCGATCCCGCCACCGTCCGCTGGCTGGCCGAACGGCTGGGGCTGTTCGCCGGCCTCGATCAGCCCGCCCGCGACCCCGCTCCCAATCCTGCTCCCCGGCCCGCCCCCCGCCCCGAAGACCCGCCCGCCGTCACCGTCCCCGAACTCGACGACGACATCCCCGGCGAACTGCGCGAACGCACCCCGCCCAGCCCGGCCCTGGTCGCCGCCGTCCTGGCCCAGCCGGAGGCGACGGGACCGAAGGGCGTCTTCCCCTATACCCTCAACCAGTATGAAGAGTATCCCAACCTCAACCCCGGCCCGGTGAGCCGCCGCGCCGCCGGTCCCTTCTCCTGGCGCCGGTAGGCCGGCGATGCAACATCGCCCGTCCCTCCGTTCCACGCTGTTCCATCCCCTCACAGAAGCGACAGCTGGTCACCCGCCGCCGGCGGCACCCGGAAGCGGCTGCAATCGAGCTGCCAGCTCCGGCCGCCCAGCCCGTGCTTCCGGCAGGCCAGTTTGAAGCGGTGGCGCAGCAGCTCGGCATAGGGGCCGCTGCCCTTCATCCGCGTGCCGAACCCGGAGCGGTAGAGCGCGCCGTCGCGGCTCTGCCGCATCAGGCTCAGCACGCGGTCTGCGCGGTTGGGAGCGTGGACGCGCAGCCATTCCTCGAACAGCGAGGCGATCTCCAGCGGCAGGCGCAGCAGGATGTAGTTGGCGGCAGTCGCCCCGGCGCCGGCCGCCGCTTCCAGGATGGCCTCCAGCTCATGGTCGTTCAGCGCCGGGATCATCGGGCTGGCGAGGACCGCCACCGGCACGCAGGATTCCGACAGGGCGCGGATCGCCTCCAGCCGGCGCGGCGGGGTGCTGGCCCGCGGCTCCATCGTCCGGGCGAGATCGCGGTCCAGCGTCGTGACCGAGACCGCGACCGACGCCAGCCCTTGCGCTGCCATCGGCGCCAGGATGTCGAGGTCGCGCAGCACCAGCGCCGATTTGGTGATGATGCTGACCGGCTGGTTGAAGTCGCGGCAGACCTCCAGCACCCGGCGGGTGATGCCCTCCGTCCGCTCGATGGGCTGGTAGGGATCGGTGTTGGCCCCCAGCGCCAGCGGCTGGCAGACATAGGATTTCGCCCGCAGCTCCTTGGCCAGCAGCTCCGCCGCGTTGCGTTTGGCGAACAGCCTGGTCTCGAAATCCAGCCCCGGCGACAGGCCCAGATAGGCGTGGGTCGGCCGGGCGAAGCAGTAGATGCAGGCATGCTCGCAGCCCTGGTACGGGTTCACCGAGCGGTCGAAGGGGATGTCGGGCGACTGGTTGCCGGTGATGATCGACTTGGCCGAGGCCGGCGAGACGCTGGTGCGGACCGGATCGGACAGCGCCTCGTTGCCGCTCTCGGCATAGCCGGTCCAGCCGTCGTCGGTCAGGACGCGGGTCTCGCGTTCGAACCGCCCGGTGACGTTGCTGACCGCCCCGCGGCCCTTGATCGGGGATCGCCGTATCTCGTCCATGCCGGCAGCTTAGCCGGGGCAAAATGGAACGTAAAGAGAACAAACGGGGGTGGCCCCCTCGCTTGGCCCTGTCATCGCTTCCGCTGCCGAACAAACATAAAGATATCTTTATGCTTGCATGGTTCCGGGAGCGCTGATACATCCATGGCCAATGACAGCGGCAGGGCCGGGGATCCGGCGTGCCTGGAATTCCGCTGCCCGACCGTCACCGCCCACCAGGAGTCATCCCTCATGGCCGCCGAATTCACGGACTACAAGGTCAAGGACATCAGCCTCGCGAGCTGGGGCCGCAAGGAGATCACCATCGCCGAGACCGAGATGCCGGGCCTGATGGCCCTGCGGTCGGAATTCGGCGCCTCAAAGCCGCTGGCCGGTGCCCGCATCGTCGGCTGCCTGCACATGACCATCCAGACCGCCGTGCTGATCGAGACGCTGACCGCGCTCGGCGCGACCGTGCGCTGGTCCTCCTGCAACATCTTCTCGACCCAGGACCAGGCCGCCGCCGCCATCGCCGCCGCCGGCATCCCGGTCTTCGCCTGGAAGGGCGAGACGGAGGAGGAGTTCTGGTGGTGCATCGAGCAGTCGCTGCGCGGTCCGGATGGCTGGACCCCGAACATGATCCTGGACGATGGCGGCGACGTCACCCAGATCATGCACGACAAGTATCCGGAGATGCTGGACGGCGTCCGCGGCCTGTCGGAAGAGACCACCACCGGCGTCCATCGTCTCTATGAGATGATGAAGAAGGGCACGCTGAAGGTTCCGGCCATCAACGTGAACGACAGCGTCACCAAGTCGAAGTTCGACAACCTCTACGGTTGCCGTGAGTCGCTGGTCGACGGCATCAAGCGCGCCACCGACGTGATGGTCGCCGGCAAGGTCGCCGTGGTCGCCGGCTATGGCGACGTGGGCAAGGGCTCGGCCGCTTCGCTGCGTTCGCAGGGTGCGCGCGTCATGGTGACGGAGATCGACCCGATCAACGCGCTCCAGGCCGCGATGGAAGGCTATCAGGTCATCACCATGGACGAGGCCGCTCCGCTGGGCGACATCTTCGTCACGGCGACCGGCAACGTCGACGTCATCACGCTCGACCACATGCGGGCCATGAAGGACCGCGCCATCGTCTGCAACATCGGCCACTTCGACAGCGAGATCCAGATCGACGCCCTGCGCAATCTGGTCTGGGAAGAGGTCAAGCCGCAGGTCGACGAGGTCGTGTTCCCCGACGGCAAGCGCCTGATCGTCCTGGCCCAGGGCCGTCTGGTCAATCTGGGCTGCGCCACCGGCCACCCCAGCTTCGTGATGAGCGCCAGCTTCACCAACCAGGTGCTGGCCCAGATCGAGCTGTGGACCAACGCCGCCAACTACGAGAATAAGGTCTACGTCCTGCCCAAGCACCTGGACGAGAAGGTCGCCCGCCTGCATCTGGACAAGATCGGCGCCAAGCTGACCACGCTGACCGCCAAGCAGTCCGAATACATCGGCGTCAACGCCGCCGGCCCGTACAAGCCGGACCACTACCGCTACTAAGCGGTTGCGGGATTAAGAAAGAAGGGCCGTCCTTGTGGGGCGGCCCTTTTTCTTTGAAGTGCAGGTCTCTTGTGAGGAGCAGCGGAGGCAAACAAGATCGACACGGATTTCACGGATGTTATCCGGCAAGGTTGCTTCCATCCAAAGATCGTCGGCTTTGGCGAGCCAAAAGAAAATCCGTGTAATCCGTGTCTAAATCCGTGACATCCGTGTCGATGTTGCCCCGGCATTCAGAATTTCCACCGAAGCCGAAGTCAATCCGCGCCTGGGGTCTTCATCCCCAGCCACTCCACCATGCCCTTGCCGGCCGCCACACCCATGGCGAAGCAGCCTTGCAACAGATAGCCGCCGGTCGGCGCCTCCCAGTCCAGCATTTCGCCGGCCAGGAACAGGCCGGGGCGGCGGGTCAGCATCGACCGCTCGTCCAGTTCCGACAGGCGGACGCCGCCGGCCGAGGAGATCGCCCGCTCGATGGGACGCACGCCGGTCAGCACCATCGACAGCCCCTTGATCTGGCGGGCCAGCGCCACCGGGTCGGACAGGTCGGCGGCGGGGGCGAACTCTCGCAGAAGGGCGGCACGCGGGCCGGTCAGGGACAGCGACTTCTTCAGGAAGGTGGACAGCGACTCCGCACCGCGGCGGCGCAGGCGCTTGACCAGTTCGGCTTCAGCCATGTCCGGCAGCAGGTCCAGCGTCAGGGTCGCCCAGCCCTCCGCGGCGATGGCGTCGCGCAAGGGTGCGCTCAGCGCATAGACGGCGCCGCCCTCGATCCCGGTCTCGGTGATGACGAATTCGCCCTTCAGGCGCCGACCGGCAGCGGATAGGCCGACACTCTTGACGGGCTGGCCGGCGAAGCGGTCGCGCAGGTGATCGGACCAGGGCACCTCGAACCCCATGTTGGAGGGAACCAGCGGTGCGACCTCCACCCCCAGCCCTTCCAGCAGCGGAACCCAGCCGCCGTCCGACCCGGTGCGCGGCCAGCTCGCCCCGCCCAGCGCCAGCAGGGTGGCGCGCGGGGCGACGGTCACGGTTTCCTCGCCATGGCGGAAAGTCAGGGCGCCGGTCGCGTCCCAGCCGGTCCAGCGATGGCGGCTGTGCAGGGTCACGCCCAGGCCGTCCAGCCGCCGCAGCCAGGCGCGGACCAGGGTGGAGGCCTTCATCTGCACCGGGAAGACACGGCCGCTGCTGCCGACGAAGGTCTCGATGCCCAGCCCGGCCGCCCAGCCGCGCAAATCGTCGGGCGAGAAGCCGGCCAGCAGGCGGCGGAACAGCGGTTCGGCGGCGCCATAGCGCGGCAGGAAGCGGTCGAGCGGTTCCGAATGGGTCAGGTTCAGCCCGCCGCGCCCGGCCAGCAGCAGCTTGCGCGCCGGGGTGGGCGTGTGGTCGAACACGGCGACCCGCAGGCCGGCGGCCGCGGCGATCTCCGCCGCCATCAACCCGGCGGGGCCGGCGCCGACGATCGCCACATCCGGGGTCATGTCCGATGTCATGTCCGGGGCCGCGTCAGGGGAGGTATGGGGCACTTGGAGACGCCTTCGCAAAAGGAAGTGCCCCCGTCCGTCCCGTGGCTGCGCCGGGACGAACGGGGGCATTCGGGATTCGACCGCGGATCGCTGGAGCTGTCCCCCGGCTGTGTCGGCCGAGCGGACGCCGGATCAGTCCTCGTAATCCTGGTCCTGGGCCACTTCCTCGGCCAGATCGGCGGCGAGGTCGGCGAAATAGCCGGCATCGACCTCCAGGCCGTTCTCCTCGCAGATGCGCATGAAGATGCGGTAGGCATGCAGGATGGCGACGTCGAGGACGACGAGGTCCCCTTCCTCGCTGTGGCGGTCGGTGATGTCCCGCTCCTGAAGGGTGCCGACGATGTCGTGCGCGGCGGCCTGCAGGACCGCGTCCATGGCTTGCTTGTGTTGGGTCGACATCGTGTGAATCCTCGTTCCGGTCGTGCTTCGCGTCCCCGCCCGGCCGGACCGGCGCCGCATGGCCGGCGGGGGTGGCCGAACCGTCGGAGGAAACGGGCGCGTCGGGGGCTCCGTTCGTCCGCGAAAGTTCGGTCTCCCCCTTGTTGTAGAATCCTTTTTCACGGCCGAACAAGCCCCTTCACGGGGGGCCGGGGCGGGTCCTTCCGGGTAGCCTCGTACCGGCCATGGAGGGGGCGGTGGAAAGGCGCCGGTTCAGCGTGCGGCGGGGGCCAGCAGGGGAGCGCCGACATAGCCCAGCGCCTTGCCTGTCCGCCCCACCTTGTACCAGCCGCCGACGGCCTCCAGCACGGTGACGCGTTCGCCGGCCTCCAGCACATCCAGCACCTTGGCGTCGCAGACCGGGGCGACCCGCAGATTGCCGGCAGCCCGCAGCCGGGCGACGGTTCCCCCGGAGAGCTTTGGCCGCTGCACCCGTCCGGGCAGGTCGTCGGGCAGGGCGCAGCCGCGGTCCTCGCGGTCGGCCCTGGCATAGCGGCCGGGCTTTGCGGCGGTTGCGGGCTCGGTGCCGGCGGTCCGCGTGGGCACGGCTTCGGCCAGATAGGCGCTGGTGACGTAGCCCTGCGGCTTGCCGCTTCGGCCGATCCGTTGCCAGCCGTCGGACGGCGCGCCGAAGGCCGTCACCCGCTCGCCCTTTTCCACCGTGTCGAGGACCCGGCCCTTGGCGTCCGGCGTCGCCCGCAGGTAGATGCCGGCGGTGGCGGTCATCGGCCGCTGTGCGGGAACGACCGAAGGCTGCCTGGCGGGAGCTTCCTGTGAAGCCGGCTCCTTGGCGACAGCTTGGGGTGCTGTCTCAACTTGTGGCTTCATCGCCGGCAGCGGTGGAGCCTTGACGGCCGGCGGTGCCTCCGCGGCCTTGGGATCGGGCGCCTTCGTGGCAGCGGCCGCTACCGGGGGCGGAGCGGGGTGCAGGCCGGGCGGCGATAGCGGCGCCGACAACAGGCCGGGGGCTTCCGGGGGATGCTCCCAGACCACGCCGGGGGTCAAAGGGGGGGAAAGCGCCTGTGCCGGCGTCAGGCGGGGAAGGGCGACGATGGGGGCGGGCGACGGGGTCAGCCGTTCGGCCGCGCTGTCCGCCAGCGCGCCCGGACAGCCGAACGGGACGCCCAGCAGCAGGGCCGGTGCCGCAATCCGCAGCCAGGCGATCAGCCGCGCTCCAGCCATCACCCCCTCCTCAGTCGAGCGTGATGCGGGCGATCAGCGTCGGCAGCGTCTGACAGCGCAGAAGCCCGTCGAGCGTCCGGTGTTCGGCGAGCCGCAGGGTCAGCGCGCAACCGAAGGAATTCACCGCCAGTTCGGTCTGCGCCAGGGTGCCGATGATGCTGGACGAACGCGCGATGCTGTAGCCGGGCGCCCCCAACTTGCCGGCCAGCGCCCCGTTGACCGGGCTGAACCCGTCGATCTCCAGCGTCATCGGTCCCAGATTCTGCACCACCACCTCGGAACTCGGATCCTCCTTGGTGGCGTAGAGCTGGACCGGGACTGCGCGGTGGCGGGCGATCCAGTCCTTCAGCGCGAGGTTGGCGACCACCGGGTCGCGGCTTTGCAGCGCCGCCTCCATCGCCGTCTGGCGCAGCGCCGGGTCGTTGCCGCCCAGCGCCGCTTCGAAAGCGGCCAGCCGTGCCGCGCGGTCCGTGCCGGTCAGTTTGCCGCGCAGGTCGGCGACCTGGGCGATGCGCGCCTCGACCGCCCGGCGCTCCGTTTCGGTGCGGGCGGCTTCGGCCTTGGCGGCGGCGGTCTGCTGGGCCAGCCTTTCCTCCTCGCGCCGCCGGCGTTCGCTGTCCTCGGCCAGCCGCTGGGCGGCGTCGCGGTCCAGCTGTTCGCGCAGGCTTTTGGCTTCGGATGTGCCCAGCACGACCGTGCGGCCGGGCAGTTCGGCGGCCGGCTTGCCGATGCCGTCGAGCAGGCCGGGGGACTGTGGCGTCAGCGTTACAGTCCATCCACCGGCGCCGCGGGTGGCGAGCGCCGTCGCCACCCAGCTCTTGCTCAGTCCGGCTTCCGCCGCCGGGCGCAGGAAGGTCACCGGCCCTTCACGGCTGTCCACCAGATAGGTCGGCCCGCCCAGAACCAGCTTGGCGCTGACCCGTGCCGCCACCTGCGGTTCCGAAGATGGCGGTTCCGGCAGCGGTTCGACGCTCAGCGACTCGATGCGCCAGGGGGCGGGCAGCAGCGCTTCGATCCGCGTACGCAGGAGGGAGTCCGGGATCGTCTCGACCGTGGGAACCTTGGCGGTGGCCTCCGCAGCCCAGGCGCTCTCGACCGGCGCACCGAGTGCGACCCAGCCGGCGATGAGGGTTGCGCCCAGGCTCACTCTTGGGCCTGCCCCGAGGCCCGGCCCGGCACCGGCTGCGATGCGGGCCGCGAATCGTCCGTTCCCCGGTCGCTTCATCGCCGATCCTTCCCCCCGTGTCCGCCGTCCAATGTCCGCCGTCCGGCACTGGTATAGCGAAGGTTCCGGCCAAGGGAAGCGGCTTTTCCCGGCAACCTGTCGATCTGTGGTTGGATGCAATACCCGCCTGCGCCGGATTGTCGCGTCAATCCGCAGCCATGGGTCGAATTGGACTTGGACGCCACACGCCACTTGCAATATGGTCACACAAATGGATGTATTGGCCCCGTATCGAGAGATCGGGACACGCAACGGATGGGGAACGGGGTTTCCGATGGAGGGCACGGGCGGAGGTAAAGACGGACCGGGGCTGCTCTGCCGCAATGTCAAAGTGAGCGGCCGCCGAACCAGCTTAAGAATGGAGCCGTATATTTGGGATTCGCTGAAGGAAATCTGTGAGCGGGAGCAGATGACCCTCAACGAAATCTGCACCCAGATCGACGAACGGCGTGGGGAGGCAAACCTGACTGCCTCCATCCGCGTCTTCATCGTCAGCTATTACCGCACCGCCATCGGTCAGCGCGGTTTTTCGGAAGATGGTCAGTCGCCTCTGCTCCGCAGGGCGATGGACGACGCCGTTCCGCTGGAGTGACAAGTGCGGGTATAACGGGCCAGGGGTGACGGGAGCGGTCTATGCGCTCCCGTCCACCGGGTTCACCAGCGCAGGCTGGGAACCGCGTAGGTCGGCATGTGACCCGACGCATCGGCCAGGGCGCGCAGGTTGACCGGATCGACCGAAGCCCCCCAGGCTGCACCGCCCAGTTCTTCCTGGTGGATGCCTGCGGTAACCAGTGCAACATCGATCCCGGCGGCATTGGCACCGGCGACATCGGTGCGCAGGCTGTCGCCCACCGCCAGGATACGGCTCTTGTCGGCGATGCCCAGCAGCTTGAAGCAGCGCTCATAGACGGGGGCATGGGGCTTGCCGTGCTGGCGCACGTCGCCGCCCATCTCCTCGTAGCGGGCGGCCAGCGTGCCGGCGCAGATCACCAGCATCGGCCCGACCATCACCACTAGATCGGGGTTGGCGCAGATCATCGGCAATCCTGCGGCCAGGCACGCGTCCAGCTGCGGCTGATAGTCCGCCACCGTCTCGCCGAAGGTGACGATGCCGGTGTTGACGACGAAATCCGCGTCCTCCGGCGTAGCGGCAACCTGATAGCCGAGCCCGGAGAAGACATCGATGTCGCGCTCCGGTCCGATGTGGTAGAGCCGCCGTCCGAGGGTGGCATGCCAGGGATCGTCGCGGTCGCGCAGCGCCTCGTAGGTCGCCTCGCCCGAGGTCATGACATGGTGGTAGCGCTCGCGGCCCAGCCCCATGCCGTCCAGCTTCTCAATGACGCCGGTGGTTCGGCGCGGTGCGTTGGACAGCAGGCAAATCGTCTTGCCGGCGGCGCGCATGCTGTCCAGGCAGTCTGGCACGCCAGGATAAGGCTGCTCGCCGTCATGCAGCACGCCCCAGAGGTCCAGGATGAACCCGTCATAGCGGTCGATGACCTCGGCGATGCCGGAAATCTGTCGGATGTCGGCCATGGTGTCCGGTCGGTTCGGTGGAAGGACAAAGATCGGATTGCGTCGACAGGCCGATCTCAGCGTGGTTGCAGCAACTCCGCGTAAACCGCCAGCGTGTCGGCGCACATGCGGTCCTTGGTGTAGCGGTCGGCGACGAAGGCCATGGCGCGGGCGCCGATGGCGTCCCGTTGCTCTGGCGTCAGCGACAGCGCCTCGTCCAGTGCCCGGGCCAGCGCGTCGGGATCGTCCGGCGGCACCACCCAGGCGGTTTCGCCGGGGACGACGGTCTCCTGATAGGCGCCGATGGCCGAGACGATCACCGGCTTGCCCATCGCCTGAGCCTCGACGATCACCCGCCCGAAGGCTTCCGGCTCGCGCGAGGCGGAGACGACCACCGTCGACAGCAGGTAAGCCGCGGCCATGTCGCTGCAATGGTCGGTCATCCGCACCACGCCGCGCAGGCCGGCATTGGCGATGCGGTTCTCCAGCTCTTCCCGGTAGCCGGTGCGGCCCTGGTCGGAGCCGACCAGCAGGGCCAGCACATCCTTGCGCCCCAGCTTGGCCAGCGCGTCGATCAACACGATCTGGCCTTTCCAGCGGGTCAGCCGGCCGGGCAGCAGGATCACCGGCCGGTCGTCCGGCAGGTTCCATTGCTTGGCAAGGGTCACCAGCCGTGTCGGGCTGACCCGGTCGGGTGCGAAGACGCCGCGGTCGATGCCGCGGTGGATGACGCGCACCTGTTGCGGATCGACCGGGTAGTTGCCCAGCACATGGTCGCGGATGAAGCCGGAGATGGCGATCACCCGCTCGCCGCGCGCCATCACCGAATTGTACCAGCGCTTCATCCGCCCGCCGACCGGCCCCGAACCGAAATTGTAGGGCGCGTGGAAGGTCGTCATGTAGCGCGCACCCGTCTCGCGGCAGGCCAGCCAAGCGCTCCAGGCCGGCGCGCGGGACCGGGCATGGACGATGTCCACCTTATGCTCACGGATGACGGCGGCCAGCCGGCGGGCATTGCGTCGGATGGTCAGCGGGTTCTTGGAGGCCAGCGGCAGCGTCAGATGGGCGATGCGGGCGCGGTCCAGCTCCCGCACCATCGGTCCACCCTGCGACGCCACCAGCGGCGTGCCGCCGGCGGCCTGCAGGGCGAGCGCCATGTCGATGCAGCCGCGCTCCGCTCCGCCTGTGACCAGCGTCGGCACCACCTGCAGCACCGTCGGCGCCCTCCCTCCCGGCCAATGCTCAGGCCAGCCGGGGACAGGGATGTCCTGATGGGCGTCCGCGTTGCGCGGGGAATGGTCGGTGGTAAGGTGGGGGTCGAAATCCATGATGCCGGCTGCTCGCAAGGGGCGGCCCGGGACCGGCCGCGGAGCCCGGCAAGCCGGCGCCCCATCGAGCCCGGTGCCCGACCGCGTGCCGGTGTCCGTTGTCGAAGGTGACCGTATGACCGAAACCGCAGCCCAACCGGGCGGCGCGCACCATAGCCTAACGCGCGGTGCCGCGACCATAGCCTATCACCACAGCCCTGCCGGCCCGTCCGGGCAGGGCAAGCCGGGCGTGATGTTCCTTGGCGGCTTCATGTCCGACATGACCGGCGGCAAGGCGACGGCGCTGGAAGCCTGGGCGGTGGCGTGCGGCCTGTCCTTCACCCGCTTCGACTACCAGGGCCACGGCGCTTCCAGCGGGCGGTTCGCCGACGGCACCATCGGCCTGTGGGCCGACGATGCGCTTGCGGTGCTGGACGAGGTGACGACCGGGCCGCAGATCCTGGTCGGTTCCTCCATGGGCGGCTGGATGATGCTGCTGACTGCGCTCCGCCGGCCGGAGCGGGTTTCCGGGCTGGTCGGCATCGCGCCGGCCCCCGACTTCACCGAAGACCTGATGTGGGACATCTTCGAAGCCGACATCCGCCGCCAGATCATGGAGGTGGGCGTCTGGAACCGCCCCTCGGACTACGGCCCCGAGCCGCAACCGATCACCCGCGCCCTGATCGAGGACGGCCGCAACCATCTGCTGCTGCGCGGCCCTATCGCCTTCGACGGCCCCGTCCGTCTGCTGCATGGCCAGCACGACCCCGACGTCCCCTGGCAGTTCAGCCTGCGCATTGCTGAGGCGCTGACCAGCGACGATGTCTGCGTCACGCTGGTCAAGGACGGTGACCACCGCCTGTCCCGTCCCCAGGATCTGGACCTGTTGTGCCGCAGCGTCGGCGCTCTGGTGGATGGATTTGGCGGATGAAATCGGAGCGGTTCGGCATGCCGCCAAAAAAACGTCGTCCGCGTGAAACAGAGGCTTGCATCGCCGCGAACCTCTGGCTATAACCCGGGCCTCTGCGGAGGGGTGGCCGAGTGGTTGAAGGCGCACGCCTGGAAAGTGTGTATACGTCAAAAGCGTATCGAGGGTTCGAATCCCTCTCCCTCCGCCACGAAATCAGGCCAGAGCGTTGATTTTCTCAGAAAATCCGCTCTGGCCTTTTTCATTTTCCACATCTTGCCTCATTGCTGATTTGTCGCCGGATATGCTGGCGGCAGCGCACCGAATACGGTGGCTGGCGGTAGAATTGCGCCCGGGTGTTGTGGCTGGTCGCGTTAACAGTGCAGTTGCGATCCTGCGACATAATTCAGAGCACCTAACAAAACGGCGTTTGGGCTGTTGAGAGTGGCATGGCTGCACCTCTGGTCTCCGACGCCCTTTGGGCCCTGATTGAACCGTTGCTCCCAGCGGAGCCGCCCAAACCGAAGGGCGGGCGGCCTCGGCTGGACAACCGGGCGGCATTGACCGGCATCCTGTTCGTGTTGCGCTCTGGTATTCCCTGGGAACTGCTGCCGGTGGAGATGGGATGCGGTTCGGGGATGACCTGTTGGCGCCGGTTGCACGACTGGCATCAAGCCGGCGTCTGGGAGCGGTTGCATCGCGTGCTGCTCGACCGGCTTGGCTATGCCAACGCCATCAACTGGGACCGGGTCGCTGTTGACAGCGCCAGCGTTCCAGCAAAAAGGGGGGCGAGGAAACCGGGCCGAACCCGACGGACCGCGGCAAACCGGGCTCCAAGCGCCACATCCTCGTCGATGCCAATGGCATCCCCCTCGCCCTGAAAATCTCGCCGGCCAACCGGCATGACAGCAAGTTCCTGGAAGCGCTGGTCGATGCCGTGCCGGCGATCCGCCAATGTGCGGGCCGGCCACGGCGTCGCCCAGCCAAACTGCACGCCGACAAAGGCTACGACTTCGCCCACTGCCGGCAGGCGCTACGCCGGCGGGGGATCATCCCGCGCATCGCCCGGCGCGGCATCGAGAGCAGCGAGCGCCTCGGCCGACATCGATGGGTAGTCGAGCGGACGCTCGCTTGGTTCGCGCGCTTCCGTCGCATCGCCGTCCGATACGAACGGCGCGCTGACATCTTCACCGCATTCCACCAAATAGCCGCCAGCCTCATCTGCTGGCGTTTCGTCCAAAGATGGTTCTGTTAGGCGCTCTTATCAACGCCTCCAGGGCAACGAGCAATCCCCTCCCGTCGGGGACGCCATTTCACTTGGATTTGCGTCGGAATGCTTCTGCCTCGCGATTTTGCGGGGCTTTTTTATTTACATTTAATCCAAGAATGTTATCTATGAGCCCAGGCCTGTTGTGGTTTTTGGTAAAACCTTTCTTGATCCTCTTGGCGCTATGAAATAAATTTCTCTGTTTTTCCGAATAAATTTAGGGTGTTGCGATGGTAAAACGTAGCAGAATAGATCCGTGCCCTTGCGGAAGTGGGAGAAGAAAGCGTGTCTGTCATCCAAATATAAAGTCCGCAGATGAATTGTCTGGCGCATTTTTCGATGCAAAAACAGGAAATATCATCGGCGTTAGGAATAATATTTTACTGAATCAAATATATAGAGATCCGATTTCTATTACTAGATCCTTTGACGTAATAGCTAGAAAAGATTTGGAGCAACTAAGTTCTGTCTATGCTGATATTACATATGCGCTACTTTGCTATAAAAAGAAGCATGTTGAGGGCGATCAAGGTATCATTCCTACATGTGCCAAAATATTTACAAGTACTCTTCAAACTGTTTCGGCAAGTATACAGGTTGCTCGACACGGTTATACAATTGAATATGGAAATTTATCGCGTTCAATTGTTGAGGCTCTTTCGGTAATAATACAGCTAATCGGTGATGACGAGGCTTTGGGAAAATTTCATAATGGAAAGCTTAAGTCTCCAGATTCCGTTAGCTATGCAAAAAAGAAATTTGAAGTTCTTGGTCCTCTTTATGGGCATTTAAGTAAATATTTTGTTCACATTGGTCCTGCTCATGCGCAGGAAAGAATCGCGAAATGCTACCTAGATGGTGATGAAGACATTAAGTTCATCGTTGAGAACCTAAGGGCTACAACTTTTCTTGTTTATATTGTTTGTGAATTAGTGTTTTTTGATGAGATAAAATCCCCCAGATTTTGGGAAAAAATCAGTGAGCTTGAGTATAAATCAAAAGAATGCGAGAATTCTCGTATCTGGAAAGAGAAAATATTAGGGATCAATATCGGTTTATAACAGTAATAGATTCTATGGTGGAAATTAATTATAGACTATATTAAGGTAATCGCGTCGTAAACCTTAGTGTTTACTAACTATAAATTCACGATATTTATCAGTACTATGGATTTATGAGGTTTTTATATAAATAACGCCCAATCTTCTACCCCAGCACCCCCGTCTGATACAGCGTCACCCGGATCCCTCCATTCGACACCGACACCCCGCCCTCCTGGAACGGCAGCTCGGTCGCCTTCGCCAGGGCGGCTTCGTTGGTGATGATCCCCACGCGCCAGCCGGCGAAGCGCGTCTTCAGCGTCTGGCCCATGGCGTGGTAGAGCGGGATCAGGGACTTGCCCTCGCCGATGCGGGCGCCGTAGGGCGGATTGACGATGACGAGACCGGGGGGGCCCTCCGGCGGGGTCAGGTCGCTGATGGCGTGGTGGGCGAAGTCGGTCCAGGCGCCGACGCCGGCCCGCTCGGCATTGGCGCGGCTCATCGTGATGGCGCCGGCGTCGCGGTCGCTGCCGTAGAAGCGGACCGCGGGCGGCGTCGCCGTGCCGGTGTTGCCGCGCAGGGTCTGCCAGCGGGCGGGGTCGAAATTGGCGAGCTGTTCGAAGGCGAAGGAGCGCGAGCGGCCGGGCTTCAGGCCGGCGGCGATCTCGGCGGCCTCGATGACGAAGGTGCCGGAGCCGCACATCGGATCCACCACAGGCACCGGCGCGCGCCCGTCATAGCCGCACTGGCGCAGGAACAATGCCGCCAGCGTCTCGCGCATCGGCGCCTTGTTGACCGCCTCCTTGTGGCCGCGCTTGTGCAGCGACTCGCCGGAGCTGTCGACGCTGATGGTGCAGAGGTCGTCGTCGATCCGCGCCTTGATCTGGACGGCACGCGTATCTTCCTCTGGAGCGTCCTTGTCGGTGGGCCTTCCGGTCTTCTTGGGCGCGGCCTTGACGATGGGGGCGCCGAGTTCCTCGGCGATGGCGCGCTCGATGCGCTGGGCGGCGGCGCCGGCATGGTAGATGCGGGACGCCTTGCAGGAGGCCTCGACCCGCACCGGCACGTCGGCGCGCAGGATCTCGGCCCAGGGAACGCGGCGGGCGCGCTTGTCCAGCTGCGCCAGATGCAGGGCGCGGAAGCTGGCGATGCGTGCCAGCACGCGGGTGGCGCCGCGCAGTTCCAGATTGGCGCGCCACACCTCCGGCCAGCCGCCGGTGACCGTCACCCCGCCCTTCACCATGGTGGGGTTGGTGAAGCCGCGGTCGCTGGCCTCCGCGCACAGCACGGGTTCCAGGCCGGGGGCGGCCACCAGGAAAATCTCGAAAGGCTGGGCGGGGCTGGTCTGGTCGGTGTTCATGCGCCTACATAGCCCGAAGGGCAGGGTTCCATCGACAGGATTCTCGCAAAACGGCCGGATGTCGCCGGCGCGAAGGCCCGGCTGTTGACGCGGGAGTGCCGGCCCCTATGATCGGATTGGAACACGAACAATCAAGCCGGCTTGCGATTCCGAACATCGGATGGGCCGGACATCAGGGGAGGATCCTCGACATGACCACCACCGAGACCGCCAACTGGCCCGCCGACCTGCTGGCACAGGAGTTCCGGGATAAGCGCGTGCTGGTCACCGGCAGCAGCCGCGGCATCGGTGCGGCGGTGGCGGCGGCCTTCGCCCAGCTCGGCGCCCGCGTCGCTATCCATGGCCGCGACCGGGCGGCGGTGGAGGCACTGGCGGCCGGGATGGGAGACGGCGTGATCGGGCTGGCTGGCGACTTCGCCGACAAGGGGCAGACCCGCGCGGTGGTGGAGCAGGCAATCGACCGGCTGGGCGGGCTGGACGTGCTGGTCAACAATGCCGGCACCATGCTGGGCCGGGTGGCGCTGGCCGACATCGATGACGGCTTCCTGCAGGAGCAGTTCGACCTCAACGCCGCCTCGGCGGTCGTCGCCAGCCGCAGCGCCCTGCCGGCGCTGATCGCGTCCAGGGGGGCCATCGTCAACACCGGCTCCATCTCCGGCCGCACCGGGGGCAGCGCCGGTTCATCGCTCTACAGCGCCGCCAAGGCATTCCAGGCCAGCCTCGCCCGCTCGCTGGCGACGGAGCTTGCACCGCACGGCATCCGCGTCAACGCGGTGTCGCCCGGCACCATCGACACCGACTTCCACCAGCGCTACTCGACCGCCGACAAGCTGGCGCAGACCGCGGCGCGCATTCCGCTGAAACGGCTGGGCACGGCGGAGGACTGCGTCGGCGCCTACCTGTTCCTCGCGTCGAACCGGCTGGCCGGATACATCACCGGCCAGACGATAGAGGTGAATGGCGGTCAGTTCTATAACTAATGGGTAAATTTTCGCAATTGCGAAGGTCGAGCTTTGGCAAAATGCAAAGCAATCTCAATGATTTTGGCAAATTGCGAAGGATGCGAACGGCTTTCATTGGAGAAATGGCGATTTCGCAGGATAAAAAAACATCGCGGCGTTAAGGGAGCTTTGGCATTGTTCTTGTAGAGTACCTCGTCGACAACCGGTTATCCGAAAGACCGGAGATGGACCCGTAGCCGGGTCACAAGCAGCCGGATCAGAAGACGAGGGTCCCAGTCATGAACGCCCGCAACCCCAGCACAGGCCAGCAGACCGCAACCCGGCCGACCAAGGCCGGTCCCTTCGCCAACCTGCGCACGGCGACCAAGATCTACACCGGCTTCGGCGTCACGCTGGCGCTTCTGGTCGGGCTGGGGGCGGTGTCGTGGAGCGGCTTGCGGTCCAGCGACGACGCGCTCCGCCGCTATGCGGCGCAGTCGCACGTCGCGATGGCGGTGGCGGAGGCCGATACCAACATCTCCGATGCGCTGGGGGCGGCTGAGGAGTTCGTTTCCAGCGGCTCCGCCGAGGTGGCCGACCGCTTCCGCGGCGAAATGGACAAGTTCCGCAGCAAGCTGGACAACGCCACGGCGCGGATGACCGATACCGGCGACCGTCAGGCGGCGCAGGAGATCGCCACCCTGCACCAGACGCTGACCGCCGGCTTCGACCGGCTGGTCGCCGCGCGGACGGAGCGCGACTCCATCGTCGCGTCGGTGGTGAACACGCTGGGTGCCGACATCCGCCGCACGCTGAGCGACACGGTCAAGGCGGAGAAGGACGGCGGCGATCTGGACCGCACGGTGCGGGCCGCCGACGTCAGCGAACAGTTCCTGCTGGTCCGCGTGCTGGTCGCCCGCTTCGTCGCCGAAACCAAGGCGGAGGATCTGGTCCGCATCCGCAAGGATCTGGGCGACCTGACGGGGAAGGCGGACGCGTTGCGCAACGGCATCGCCGACGGCCCGGTCAAGGCCAAGCTGTCGGACGCGGTGGCCAAGCTGCCGGCCTATGGCACCGGCATCGACCGCATCGCCGTGCTGAGCGAACAGTTGAAGTCGTTGAACAGCGAGACGCTGGGCAAGGCCGGCAAGCAGATCAACGACAAGATCGGCCTGATCCGCGACCATTCCACCAGCTTCCTGGCGCAGCTGGAGGTCACCGCCGCCGCCGAGGTGTCGGCGGCGGAAGCGCGCGGCACCGCCGTGACGGTGGTCGCCGTTCTGCTCGGCCTGCTGCTGGCCTGGGCGATCTCGCGGGCGATCACCAAGCCGCTCGGCAACATCACGCGGGAAATGGGGCGGCTGGCCGAGGGCGACCTGACGGTGACCGTCACCGACGACGACCGCCGCGACGAGATCGGCGCGCTGGCCCGCGCGCTCCAGATCTTCAAGACGAACGCGCTGGAGATGGAGCGGATGCGCAAGGCGCAGGAGGAGAGCGAGCGGCAGGCCGCCGCCCAGCGCCGCCAGACCATGATGCAGATGGCCGACACCTTCGAACGGACGGTGAAGGGCATCGTCGACACCGTCGCCAACGCCGCCACCGGCATGCGCGACGCCGCGACGGAGCTGACCGCCACCGCGCATGAGGCGAGCGAGCGCTCGCTGCTCGTCGCCTCGGCCTCCGAACAGGCCTCGGCCAATGTGCAGACCGTCGCCACCGCGACGGAGGAGCTGTCGGCCTCGATCTCCGAGATCGGCCAGCAGGTGGAGAACTCCACCCGCATCGCCACCCAGGCGGTGGCCGACGCCACCGGCGCCGACCGCACCATGCGCGATCTGGTCACCGCCGCCGAGCAGATCGGCGCGGTGGTCGAGCTGATCAGCGGCATCGCCGCCCAGACCAACCTTCTGGCGCTGAACGCCACCATCGAGGCGGCGCGGGCCGGCGAGGCCGGCAAGGGCTTCGCCGTGGTGGCGAGCGAGGTGAAGGCGCTGGCCAACCAGACCGCCAAGGCCACCGACGAGATCCAGGCCAAGGTGCAGGAAATCCAGCAGACCACCGGCGGCGCCCAGAGGGCCATCGGCGGCATCGGCAAGACCATCGGCCACATGAGCGAGATCACCACCGCCATCGCCGCCGCCATCGAGGAACAGGCCGCCGCCACCCGCGAAATCGCCTCCAGCGTGACCCAGGCCGCCCAGGGCACCGAAGAGGTGTCGAGCAACATCGCCGGCGTCAGCACGGCGGTGCACGAGACCGGCGACGCCGCCGGCCGCGTCCACGGCACCTCGCAGGAACTGGCCGTCGAGGCCGAACGCCTGCGCAAGGAGGTCGGCACCTTCATCGCGACGGTGCGGGCGGCGTAACGCCCGCACCAAGCGTCTGGCTTATCGGGCGAGCGCCTGTCTCGCCCACGCCACCAGCGCCGGCAGGGGCATGGCGCCGGCGGTGCGGGCGATCTCGCGGCCGCGATGGACCAGGATCAGCGACGGGATGCTGCGGATGCCGAAGCGGGCGGCGAGGTCCGGCGAGGCCTCGGTGTCGATCTTGGCGAGGCGGATTTGCGGCTCGAGCTGGGCCGCGGCCTGGGCGAAGGCGGGAGCCATCGCGCGGCAGGGGCCGCACCAGTCGGCCCAGAAGTCGATCAGCAGGGGCAGGTCGCTACGCTCGGCATGGGCGGCGAAGCGGCGGGCGTCGAGCGCCACCGGCTTGCCTTCGAACAGGGCTTGGCCGCAGCGGCCGCATTTGCCGCCGCCGAGCCGGGCCGGGGGCACGCGGTTCAGCGTGTCGCAATGCGGGCAGGCGACGTGAAGGCTGTCGGCACCCGTTTGGGCGCCTGTGGAAGACCGGCCTGAATCTTGGCCTGACTCTCGGGTGGCGGGCGGCATGGCGGGGCTCCTTCCCCTGGCAGCGTTTCCACCGTCGATGTATGGGCGATGTTGCGTCCGCTCAAGATCCCCCTGTGGACGGGCGCGCCTACTCCTGCCGGCCCATCAGGCCTTCCAGCTTTGCGAAATCCACATATTGCGCCGGCCGGTCCTTCAACAGGTCCGGGGACGCCAGGGCATTCTCCCGCGCGCATTCGGCGACGTAGCGGGCCAAGAGGTCGCGCATGACCTCGGCCAAAGGCGTCTGCCGCTGGCGTGCGTAATTCTTGGCGACATCTTTGACTCTGCGGTCAACCCGCAAAGAGATCGTCGCCTTCTTTGGATGAAACGGATCTCCGATCATGACGATCCCCCACCAATCTTGCTGATCCACGTTATTTGGATATGCCGGATCGATGGTGGATACAAGGATCCATGGGAAGGCGGGCGATAAAACCTGGGGATGATAGAATGTGAATTTGTGTGGATAAAATTTCTGCCGGTTTTCTTCTCCACAGAATCTGTGGATAGATGTGTGCGCAAACTCCGAACAGAATCTTCCGCATCCTTCCGGCGGGCGCATCCGGCCTGTGGATGAGTGGGTTTGCCTATTTTTTGGGCGTATCGGGGGTGCCAGCGGTTCCCCATCCTCCGACCATCCGCAGCCGTCCGGCAGGCGAGAGGTCGGGCAGCACGAGCAGCACGGTCTGCTCCGTCAATTCGCCGATCAGGCGGCGCTTGGCGCGGGCAGCGGCGATCGCGGCGTTCAGAGAGTCGAAATCCACCGGTTCCGCCTGAAGCAGGCTGCGCACCCGCTGGCCCTCCTCGCGATAATCCTCGGTCAGCGCGTCATAGCGCGGGCGCAGCGGCTCGAAAATGGCGCGCAGGCGGGCGGCGTCGGCATCGGACATGCCGGCGGCCAGATGCTCGACGAAGCGGTCGGGCATCGGCCGGTAGGGCGGGGGCGCCGGCTTGCGGGTGGTGCCGACCAGCATGGCGGCCAGGAACAGGTTCAGCGCCAGCGACAGCAGCGCCAGCCGGCGCAGGCTCATCCCTTGCCGGAGGCGGGCCAGGAGGGAGGGATGCGGGCGACGGGGGGCAACGAGGCCGCTCATCGGGACTCTCCGTCGAACAGGGTGACGACCTCGTCGTTCAGCAGGGCCAGCTCCTGGCTGCGCGGCGCTGACGGGAGCGGGCTGGCGAGATGGCCGGCGAACCAGCCCCCGGTCAGCCAGCCCAGCGCCAGCAGGGCGACGCAGAAGCCGGCCACCCTCCGCCGCGGCATCCGGCCGAGCAGCAGCATGACGACGCCCTCCTGCGGCACGGCCCGCGCCGCCGTGCCGACGGCGGACAGCAGGCGGGCGACGCGGGCATCCTCTACCGGCGCTGCGGGGGCCGTCAGCAGCCGGTCGAAGGCAGCGGCGTCCGCCTGGGCGGCGCGCAGGGCGGGGGAGCGGGCGAGCGCCGCTTCGGCCTCCGCGCGCAGCTCCGCCGGCCAGCGCTCCTGCGAGGCGCCGTAATCGTCGAGGTGGCGGAGGAAGTCTTCGTCGGTCATGGCATCCTCCCTCCCACGGGATCGTCGGGGCTGAGCGCCGTCTTCAGCGCGGCCCGGGCGCGGGCCAGCAGCGAGGCGAAGGCGCTTTCGCCCATGGTCAGGATTTCGGCGGCCTGACGCAGGCTGAGCCCCTCCTGATGGAACAGCACGACGGCGGCGCGCTGGCGGTCGGGCAGGGCCGCCAGCGCCCGGTTGACCCGCTCGGCGGTCTGGCGTTCGGCGATGCGGGCCAGCGCGTCGGGGGTCTGGTCGGGCAGGTCGCCGGCATCCTCCAGCGGCGACCAGCCGGGCCGGCGGCCGCGGTCGATGGCGAGGTTCATCACGATGCGGTAGAGCCAGGTGGTGAAGGCGGCGCGCCCCCCGTCCCAGCGCCCGGCATGCTGCCAGACCCGCAGGAAGGCCTCCTGCGCGATCTCGTCGGCGTCGGACGGGTTGCCGGTCATCCGCTGGGCCAGCGCCACGGCGCGGCGCATGTGGCGGGCGGCCAGACGGTCGAAGGCGGCGTCGTCGCCGCCGGCCACGCGGCCCATCAGTTCGTCGTCCGTGTCGCTCGCCTCGACCACCGGGGCTCCGCTCATGCCGTGGGCGAGAACTATGCCCAACAGGGTGGTGAGGCGCCAGCGCAGCGCGACGGGAAGAGAAAGAACCGCACCCATCCTCCGCCCCCCTATTCCGCGGGCGCGGCGATGGCGTGGCGGCGGTTGCGCCGCAGGGCCAGCCGTTCCAGCGTCAGATAGACCACCGGCGTCGTGTAGAGCGTCAGCATCTGGCTGACCAGAAGCCCGCCGATGATGGCGATGCCGAGCGGGCGGCGGATCTCGCCGCCGGTGCCGAAGTCGAAGGCGAGCGGAACCGCGCCCAGCAGCGCCGCCATCGTCGTCATCATGATCGGGCGGAAGCGGACCAGCCCGGCCTCGCGGATCGCCTCCAGCGGCGTCAGGCCGCGCTCGCGCTCCGCCTCCAGGGCGAAGTCGATCATCATGATGGCGTTCTTCTTGACGATGCCGATCAGCAGGATGATGCCGATCAATGCCACGATGGACAGGTCGTAGCCGGTCAGGATCAGCGCGATCAGCGCCCCCAGCCCGGCCGACGGCAGGGTCGACAGGATGGTCAGCGGGTGGATCAGGCTTTCGTAGAGAACGCCCAGCACGATGTAGATGGTGATCAGCGCCGCCAGGATCAGCAGCGGCTGGCTGGAGGAGGATTGCTGGAAGGCGCGCGCGTCGCCCTGGAAGCCGGCGCGGATGCTGGCCGGCATGCCGATGTCGTCGGCCGCGCGCTGGATCAGCTCGGTCGCCTGGGACAGCGAGACGCCGGGGGCGAGGTCGAAGGTCAGGTTGGCGACCGGGAAGCCGCTCTGGTGCTGGATGCTGGCGGCCTGATTGCCGATGACGACGTGCGACACCGCCGACAGCGGCACCATGCCGCTGCGGCCCGCGACATAGATGCGCTTGAGGTCGTCGGGGCCGAGCGCTTCCGACGGCTCGACCTCCAGCACCACCTTGTGCTGGTTCTGCGCCAGATACATGGTCGAGACCTGCCGCTGGCCGAAGGCGTCGTAGAGCGTCGATTCCAGGGCGCTGAGCGACACGCCGAGCCGGGTGGCGGCGTCGCGGTCGACGACGACGTTGGCCTGGATACCGCCGTTCTGGCGGTCGTTGGCGACGTCGACCAGCTCCGGCAGGGTACGCATCTTGTCGACCAGCTTGGGCGCCCACTCGTTCAGCGCAGCGATGTCGGAATCCTGCAGGCTGTAGCGGTACTGGCTGCGGCCCTGGAAGCCGCCGACGCGAATGTCCTGCACCGGCGTCAGGTAGAGCTGCACCCCTGGCACCCGGCCGGCGCGCTGGCGCAGCCGCTGGGTGACGGTGGCGAGGTCGTCGCGCTCCGCCTTCGGCTTCAGGGCGATGAAGATCTGGCCGGAATAGGTGCCGCCCGGACCGCCGCCGCCGACGGTGCCGCCGACGCTCTCCACCGCCGGGTCGCCGGCCACCGCGTCCTGAAGCGCGCGCTGGCGCGTCACCATGGCGCGGAAGGAGATGTCCGGCGGCGGGTCGCTGAAGCCGATGAGCAGGCCGGTGTCCTGCTGGGGCACGAAGCCCTTCGGCACCTGCCCATAGAGCCAGACGCTGACGCCGATGATGGCGAAGGTCGCCGCCAGCATGGTGCGGCGGTGGGCGAGAACCCAGTCCAGCCCGCCGGCATAGAGCCCGAACAGCCGGTCGCCGGCCCAGGCGAGCGCGCGGGCGAACCGGCCGGGGGGGCCGCGCTCCGCCTCCGGCTGAAGCAGGTGGGCGCACATCATCGGGGTCAGGGTCAGCGACACCACCGCCGATACGGCGATGGCGACCGACAGCACCACGGCGAACTCGCGGAACAGCCGGCCCTGGATGCCGCCCATGAACAGGATGGGGATGAAGACGGCGATCAGCGACAGGCTGATCGACACCACGGTGAAGGCGACCTGACGGGCGCCTTTCACCGCCGCCTCGAAGGGTTTGGCGCCCTTTTCGATGTGGCGGACGATGTTCTCGATGACGACGATGGCGTCGTCCACCACGAAGCCGACCGAGATGGTCAGCGCCATCAGCGAGAAATTGTCCAGGCTGTAGCCGACGATCCACATCACGCCGCAGGTGCCGGCCAGCGACAGCGGCACCGAGGCGGCCGGGATCACCGTCGCCCACAGCCGGCGCAGGAACAGCGCCATCACCATCACCACCAGCGCCACCGTGACCGCCAGCGTCTTCTGCACGTCGTCGATGGAGGCGCGGATGGTCGGCGTGCGGTCGGTGCGCACCGACAGGCTGACCCCCGGCGGCATCCAGCCGCGCAAGGTCGGCAGCTCCGCCCGGATGCGGTCGACCGTCTCGACCACGTTGGAGCCCGGCTGCTTCTGGATGTTGATCAGGATGGCGCGGTGGCCGTCCTGCCACGCCGCGGTGCGGCTGTTCTCCGGCGCCTCGATCACGTCGGCGAGGTCGCCGAGCCGGATGGTGGCGCCGCTCTTCTCGGTCACGATCAGCTTGCGGTAGGCGTCGGCGCCGAACAGCTGGTCGCTGGCGCCGATGGACCAGGATTCATGAGTGCCGTCGAAGCTGCCCTTGGCGCCGTTGGCATTCGCCTGGGAGATGACAGTGCGGATCGATTCCAGGCTGACGCCCATGTTGGCGGCGGCGGCGGCATTGACGCGCACGCGCACCGCCGTCTTCTCCGCCCCGTTGATGGAGACCTGGGCCACCCCCTCGATCTGGCTCAGCCGCTGGCCGATGATGCTGTCGGCGAGGTTGTAGAGGTCCGCCGGGGCCAGCGTGGTCGAGGTCATCGCCAGCGTCATCACCGGCGCGTCGGCCGGGTTGATGCGCCGCATCTTGGGCGGGCTCGGCAGGTCGGCCGGCAGGTCGCCGCCGGCGGCGTTGATGGCCGCCTGCACGTCGCGCGAGGCCGCCTCGACATTGCGGTTCAGGTCGAACTGCACGACGACGGTGGTGCTGCCGAGCTTGCTGTTGGAGGTCATCTCCGACACGCCGGCGATGCGGGAGAGCCGGCGTTCCAGCGGCGTGGCGACGGAGGCCGCCATGGTCTCCGGGCTGGCGCCGGGCAGCGACGCGGTGACGATGATGGTGGGGAATTCGACCTGCGGCAGCGGCGCCACCGGCAGGAAGCGGTAGGCAACCACCCCCAGGATCATCAGCCCGACCATCAGCAGCGCGGTGCCGACCGGCCGCCGGATGAACAGGGCGGAGAGCGAGGCGGCCGAAGCCAGGGGGTTGAGGTTGAGAGAGGCCATGGCCGGCTACTCCGCCGCCGCCCGGCCGGGCGAGCGGTCGTTGCCGGGCTCCGCTGCGTCCTTCCGCCGCCAGGGCCGCAGCCAGCGGCCGAGCCGGCTGCCGAGACGGTCCATGTAGAGATAGACCACCGGCGTGGTGTAGAGCGTCAGCACCTGACTGAACAGAAGCCCGCCGACGATGGCGATGCCCATCGGCCGGCGCAGCTCCGACCCGGTGCCGTTCTCCAGCGCCAGCGGCAGGGCGCCGAGCAGGGCCGCCATGGTGGTCATCATGATCGGGCGGAAGCGCAGAAGCGACGCCTCGTAGATCGAGCGTTCCGGCGCCATGCCCTGGTTGCGCTCCGCCTCCAGGGCGAAGTCGATCATCATGATGGCGTTCTTCTTGACGATGCCGATCAGCAGCACGATGCCGACCAGCGCGATCAGCGACAAATCGTGGCCGGTCGCCATCAGCGCCAGCAGCGCACCGATGCCGGCCGACGGCAGGGTCGACAGGATGGTGATCGGGTGGATCGTGCTCTCGTACAGCACGCCCAGCACGATGTAGACCGCGACCACCGCCGCCAGGATCAGCCAGGGCTGGGTGTCGAGCGAGGCGCGGAATTCGGCGGCCGTGCCGGCGAAGCGGGCGGTCGCGGTGTCGGGCATGCCGATGCTGTCGCGCGCCTGCTGGATCGCCGCCACCGCCGCCCCCAGCGAGACGCCGTGCGCCACGTTGAAGGACAGGGTGACCGAGGGGAACTGGCCCTGGTGGGTGATGACCAGCGGCGCGGTCTTGCGCTCCACCGAGACGATGGCGTTCAAGGGAACGACGGTGCCGCCGCTGGCCTTCACATAGATCTTGGACAGGGACGCCGGGTCCATCTGGAAGGACGGCTCGACCTCCAGGATCACGCGGTACTGGTTGGTCTGGGTGTAGATGGTCGAGACCTGACGCTGGCCGAAGGCGTCGTAGAGCGTGTCGTCGATGGCCTGGGGCAGCACATGCAGGCGGCTGGCGGCGTCGCGGTCGATGGTGAGATAGACCTGCAAGCCGTCCGGCTGCTGGTCGGTTGCCACGTCGGTCAGTTCCGGACGGGCGCGCAAGGATTCCAGCAGGCGCGGGGTCCAGCTTTCCAGCTCGCGCGGGTCGGCATCCTGGAGGACGTACTGGTATTGCGTGCGGCTGACGCGGCTGTCGATCTGCACGTCCTGCACCGCCTGCATGAACAGCGACACGCCCTTCAGGTCGCCGGTGGCGGCGCGCAGCCGGGCGATGATCTCCTCCGCCGAGGCGCTGCGCTGGTCGCGCGGCTTCAGCGCGATGGTCAGGTTGCCGGTGTTGGTGGTGGCGTTCACCGTGCCGGTGCCGACGAAGCTCGCCACGCCCGCCACGTCGGGGTCGCGCCGCACGATGTCGGCGACCTCGCGCTGCCGCTCCGCCATCGCCTTGACCGAGATCGAGGGGGCGGCATCGGTGACGCCGATGATGACGCCGGTGTCCTGCTGCGGCAGGAAGCCCTTGGGCACCACGTCGTAGAGGTAGAGGGTGGCGGCCAGCGTGGCGATGGTGAAGACCAGCGTCGCCGGCTGGTGGCGCAGCACGAAGCGCAGCGAGGCGGCATAGCCGTTCAGCAGCGCGTCGAAGCCGCGCTCGGTCCAGCGGAACAGGCCGTTGGGTTTGGTTTCGGCCTCCGCCTTCAGCAGGCGGGCGCACATCATCGGCGTCAGCGTCAGCGAGATCACCGCCGACACCAGCACGGCGATGGACAGCGTGATGGCGAACTCGCGGAACAGCCGGCCGACCACGCCGCCCATGAACAGGAGCGGGATGAACACCGCGATCAGCGACAGGGTCAGCGACACGACGGTGAAGCCGATCTGCCGCGCGCCCTTCAGCGCCGCCTGCAACGGCTTCTCGCCCTTCTCGATGTAGCGGACGATGTTCTCGATCATCACGATGGCATCGTCGACGACGAAGCCGGACGCGATGGTCAGCGCCATCAGCGACAGGTTGTCGAGGCTGAAACCGCACAGCGCCATGATGCCGAAGGTGCCGATCAGCGACAGCGGCAGGGCCGCCGCTGGGATTACCGTTGCCCACGCCTTGCGCAGGAACAGGAAGATCACCAGCACCACCAGCCCGGCGGTTAGCACCAGCGTCTTCTGCACGTCCACCACCGAGGCGCGGATGGTCTCGGTCCGGTCGGTCAGCACCGCCATGTGGATCTGCGGCGGCAGGCTGGCCTGGAGCGAGGGCAGCAGCTTGTGGATGCGGTCCACCGTGTCGATGATGTTGGCGCCGGGCTGGCGCAGCACGTTCAGCAGAACCGCCGGCTTGCCGTCATGCCACGCCGCCAGCCGGGTGTTCTCCACCGAATCGACCACGGTGCCGATGTCGGTCAGCCGCACCGGCCCGCCATTCTTGTAGGCGACGATGATCGGACGGTAGGCGGCGGCATTCTCGATCTGGTCGTTGACGCCGATGGACCAGGACTGGCGCGGGCCGTCGAAGCTGCCCTTCGGCGCGTTGACGTTGGCCTGGGTGATGGTGTTCCGCACATCCTCCAGCGTCAGGCCGAGGCCGGCGACGGCGGCGGGGTTGACCTGCACGCGGACGGCGGGGCGCAAGCCCCCCTCGATCCCGACATAGCCGACGCCGTCGACCTGGGACAGCTTCTGCGCCAGCAGCGTGTCGGCGGCGTCGCTGACGGTCTCCAGCCGCAGGGACTCCGAACTCAGCGCCAGCACCATCACCGGCGTGTCGGCCGGGTTGACCTTGTCGTAGACCGGCGGATTGGGCAGCCCCTTGGGCAGCGTGCCCGACGCGGCGCTGATCGCCGACTGCACGTCCTGCGAGGCGGCGTCGATGTCGCGGGTCAGATCGAACTGCAGGGTGATGACCGACAGCCCGAAGGAGCTGGTCGACACCATCGAGGAGATGCCGGCGATCTGGCCGAGCTGGCGTTCCAGGGGTGCCGTGACCGAGGAGGCCATCACGTCGGGGGCGGCGCCCGGAAGCTGGGTGGTGACGCGCACCGTCGGGAAATCGACCGTCGGCAGCGAGGAGATCGGCAGGGTGCTGTAGCCCAGCAGGCCCAGCAGCACCACCGCCAGCATCAGGAGGCCGGTGGCGACCGGCCGCAGGATGAAGGGGGCGGAGATGTTCATGAGGGCTGCCGTCCCTCACGCGGGGCCGGCTGGCCGGGAGGGGCGCCGGGAGGGGCGCCGCCGTTGTGCTCGCGCTGCTGCTGGCGTTCGCGCCGCCGTTCCTCGCGCGCCGCCGGGTCCTGCGTCCTGGCGGGGGCGCCGGTGGGGGCCGCTTCCGGTGTTGCGGTGGGGGCGGCGCCGGCCGGCGCTGCGGACGCGATGGGCTCGACGATGCGGATCTTGGAGCCGGGCTGCAAACGGTACTGGCCGTCCACCACCACCCGCTCGCCGGGGGTCAGCCCCTCCTCGACGATCGCCTTGGTCTCCTCCTGGCGGGCGACCTTGATCGGGCGCTGCTCCACCGTCATGTCGTCCTTGATGACGTAGGCGTAGGTGCCCTGGGGGCCGCGCTGCACCACGGTCGCGGGCACCGTGGTGGCGCCGCGGCGGACGGTGGAGAGCAGGCGGACATTGACGAACTGGCCGGGCCACAGCTTCTGCGGGTCGTTGGGCATCTCGGCCTTGAGCCGGATGGTGCCGGTGCCGGTGTCGATCAAATTGTCCACCACCGACAGCGCGCCGGTGTCGAGCACGCGGCGGCCTTCGCGGTCCTGCGCCTCCACCTTCACCGTCCCTTGCGCCTGGGCGGCCAGCACCGCCTGGAGCTGCTTCTCCGGCAGGGTGAAGAGGACGGCGATGGGCTGGATCTGCGTGATGGTGGCGATGCCGTTCTGGTCGCTGGCCCGCACCACGTTGCCCTGGTCGACGTTGCGCAGGCCGATGCGGCCGCTGAGCGGGGCGGTGACGGTGGTGTAGTTCAGCTGGACCTGCACCGCCTCGATGGCCGCCTCGTCGGCGCGGATCTGCGCCTCGTACTGGGCGACCAGGGCGCGCTGGGTGTCCACCGTCTGGCGGGAGGCGAACTCCTTCAGGCCCATGTTGCGCTCCAGGTCGCGCCGCGCGTTGGCGAGCTGCGCCTCGTCCTGCGCCTTCTTCGCCTGGGCCTGCGCCAGCTGGGCCTGGAGCGGACGGGAATCGATGGTCGCCAGCAGATCGCCGGCCTTGACCAGCTGGCCCTCCTGGAGCGAGACGCGCTGAAGCTCGCCATCGACGCGGGCGCGCACGGTGACCGTGTTGAAGGCCTGGACGGTGCCGATGCCGTCGAACCAGATCGGCACGTCCTCGCGCGCCACGGTGCCGGCCTGGACCGCCACCACGCTGTTGCGCGCACCGCCTGGACCGCCGCCTGGGCCGCCGCCGGGAGGGCCGCCGGGGCCGGGGGGCTGGCCCGGCTGCGTTGTCGCCGGAGGGGCCAGCTTCTGCTGAACCGCGTAACCGACGCCGCCGACCAGTCCGGCAAGAACAACGCCGGTGACCACCGGCTTCCAACGAATCGTCATGACCTGTTCCGACGCTTGTCCCGACATCCGACCGGACGGCGCTTTCCGCCGCCCCGGTCTTTCTGTCCGTCCCTGATACGGGCCGGCGGGGCGGATTCGTCGGGGGGGGGCGAAGATTTTTTCGGGAGGCCCGCCGCCCTCTCCGGAGCGAGGGGGGTGAACAGCATTGTCGCGTCACATACGCGAATAGGTATTGAAGATAAGAATCATTTGCATTATCAGGGCCAATAACTGCGAATGATTCTTATTCGTGCCGGGGGCAATCGACGTGAAGAGACAAGTGGACGGCGGCCGGATGTCGCGAGGGGCGGCGTTCGGCGCCATGGTGCTGAGTGGGCTGATGGTGCCGGCGGTAGCGGGGGCGCAAAGCGCCGGCGGCGCCACCAGTGGTGCCGCGGTGCAGATGCCGGCGGTGACGGTGACCGGGCAGGGCGAAACGGCGCTGACGCCGGTGACCGGCTATGTCGCCAACCAGCAGGCGACCGGCACCAAGACCGATACCCCGCTGATCGAGACGCCGCAGTCGATCTCCGTCATTCCGGCCGACCAGATCCGCGACCAGAATGCGCAGACGCTGAATCAGGTGGTGCGCTACACCGCCGGCGTGACGGCGGAGACCCGCGGCGCGGTGGCGACCCGTTATGACCAGCTGAAGATCCGCGGCTTCGACGCCGACACCTATCTGAACGGGCTGAGGCTCCAGTCGCTCTACTACGCGGCGCCGCAGATCGACCCCTATCTGCTGGAACGGGCGGAGGTGCTGAAGGGCCCGACCTCCGTTCTGTACGGGCAGGCGCAGCCCGGCGGCCTGATCAATCAGGTTTCCAAGCGTCCGACCGCCACCGCGCTGAACGAGGTCGGGGTCGAATACGGCACCGACAACCATTGGCGCGGCACCGCCGACTTCTCCGGCCCCATCGACAAGGACGGCAAGTTCCTCTACCGCCTGACCGCCGTCGGCCTCAGCGAGGACGGCCAGATCCGGATGACGGAGAACGAGCGCATCGCCGTCGCGCCGTCCTTCACCTGGAAGCCGGATGCCGAGACCAGCCTGACCCTGCTGGGCTTCTACCAGCATGACCCCAAGGGCAATTCCTATGGCGGCATTCCGCCGCAGGGCACGGTGCTGGCGAACCCGCTGGGCAAAATCCCGGTCGATTTCTATGACGGCGATCCGAATTACGAGAAGTTCGACCGCCGTCAGGCCTCGGTCGGCTACGCCTTCGACAAGAAGCTGGGCGATGCCTGGACCGTCCGGCTGAACGGGCGCTGGCTGAACGCCAAGGTCGCCTACGACAGCCTGTATGCCAACGGCCTCGACACCGACAACCGCAGTCTCTTCCGCGGCGTCGCCACCTCGCGGGAGGAGATGAACGCCTACGCCTTCGACAACCAGATCGAAGGGCGCTTCGCCACCGGCCCGGTCGGCCACACCGTGCTGGCCGGCGTCGATCACCAGCGGCTGGACGGCCATTACACCGCCGGCTTCGGGATGGCGCCGTCCATCGACGTCTTCAACCCGGTCTACGGCATCGCCGTCACCCCGCCGGCGGTCTATCGCACCGACATCGACGGGCGCCAGACCGGCGTTTACCTTCAGGATCAGATGAAGCTGGGCGGCTTCGTCCTGACGGTCGCCGGCCGCCGCGACTGGGCGAAGACCACCTCGACCACTGCGTCGGGCAGCAGCACCCAGTCCGATCAGGCCTGGACCGGCCGCGCCGGCCTGACCTACGTCTTCGAGAACGGCATCGCCCCCTATGTCAGCTATGCCGAATCCTTCACGCCCAGCAGCGGCGTCGATTTCGGCGGCAAGCCCTTCAAGCCGGAGGAGGGGACCCAGTACGAGGTCGGCGTGAAGTACCAGCCGCCCGGCCTGAACAGCCTGTTCACCGCGGCAGTGTTCGACCTGACCCGCAGCAACCTGCTGACCAGCGACCCCGTCCACCCCGGCTTCTCCATCCAGAGCGGCGAGGCGCGGTCGCGCGGCGTCGAGCTGGAGGCCAAGGTCGGCATCACCAAGGACCTGGAGCTGATCGGCGCCTACACCTACCTCGACACCAAATACACCAAGGACAACGACGGGCTGCAGGGCAAGCGTCTGGCCGCGGTGCCGCGCCATCAGGCGTCGGCCTGGGCGATGTACCACATGCCGGAAGGCACCGCGCTGACCGGCCTCGGCGTCGGCGCCGGCCTGCGCTACACCGGCAGCACGGCCAACACGGCGAACACTTTCAAGGTGCCGTCCTTCACCCTGGTCGACGCTACCGTGTCCTACGATCTGGGGGCGCTGTCGCCCAAGCTCCAGGGGGCCGAGGTCACGGTCAACGGCAAGAACCTGTTCGACAAGGAGTATGTCGCCTCCTGCTACTACGGCGAATGGTGCGCCTACGGCTATCGGCGGACGGTGACCGCCGGCCTGCGCTATCGCTGGTAAGCCACCCTTGCCGTCCCCCCTTCTTCCGTCATTGGCAAAGGAAGCCGTCATGACGCCTGCGAGCCTGCGGGGCTGGCGCCTCGTCCACCGCTGGACCAGCCTGATCTGCTCGGCAAACCTGCTGATCCTCTGCGTGACCGGGCTGATCCTGGTGTTCCACCACGAGATCCAGCATCTGATGGGGGAGGAACTCGACAGCAGCTACACGGAGGGGCAGGCCCGCCTGCCGCTCCAGTCGCTGGTCGACATCGCGCAGAAGGCCGACCCGGCGCTGGTGCCGAAGCTGCTGTCCTTCGATCCGGAGGACAAGGCGGTCAACTACATCTATCTGGGCAAGCCGGAGGAGCGCGGCTTCGACCTCGGGCGCTGGGTGGTGCTGAACGGCTTCACCGGGGCCAACCAGATGCTGAAGCAGCCGGAGGAGACGCTGGTCGGCTTCCTGTTGAAGCTGCATGTCGACCTGTTCACCGGCTTCGCCGGCCAGATGTTCGTCGGCGTGATGGGGCTGCTGTTCGTGGTCAGCACGGTCAGCGGGCTGGTGGTCTACGGCCCCTTCATGAAGAAGCTGGCCTTCGGCATCCTGCGCTTCGGCAGGGGGACGCGGATCGGCAACATCGACCTGCACAATCTGTTCGGCGTGGCGACGCTGGTCTGGGCCTTCGTCGTCGGGCTGACCGGCGCCATCCTGTCCTTCTCGCCGCTGATCACCGGCTATTGGCAGAAGACGGAGCTGGCGGCGATGACCGCCCGCCATCCGGAGCCGATGACCGGGCCGGCGGTGTCCATCGACCAAGTGGCCGCGGCCGGGCTGGCCGCCTTCCCCGGCAAGGATCTGGCCTTCATCGCCTATCCCGGCAACGAATATGCCGGCAGCCGCCATTTCAGCGTGCTGGTGCGCGGCCACACCGAACTGACGCAGCGGCTGCTCAGCGTCGCGCTGGTCGATGCCGAGACCGGCGTGGTCGCCGAGGCGGCCGGAACGCCCTGGTACATGACGGTGCTGATGCTGTCGGGGCCGTTCCATTTCGGCGATTACGGCGGGCTGCCGTTGCAGATCATCTGGGCGCTGTTCACCATCGTCACCGGCGTGGTGACGGTGACCGGCTTCGTCGTCTGGCTGAAACGGCCGCGGGCACGGTCGGCATCCGACAGAAATGCATCGGGCGCCAAGGTGGGGAGTAAGGCATGAGAGGGGGCATGAGCGGGATTTGGCTCATTCCGGCCGCGCTGGCCGTGCTGTCCGTCGTCGGGCTGGCCGCCGCCATCCTGGGCGACGGCATCTGGGACTGGCTGTGCTGGGCGACCCTGTCGGTGCCGCTGGCCGTCTGCGCCGTCAAGCTGTGGCGGCAGCGGCCGGGCCGGCCGACCATGTGAAGGGGGGCGAAAGGAAAGATTTTCACCTGTCAGTTTTTCTTGACGGTATGTCGGTCCACCTGTAAGTAAATCCTTACTAGTGGGTGGCGGAGCGGACATGACCTGCAGCGGCGACCGATTGCTCGAGACGTTGTCGGCACTGGCGAACCCGCACCGGCTGCGCATCGTGGCGACGCTGAGCACCATGGGGCGGACCTACGTCAGTCAACTGGCGCGCGAGATCGGCATCAGCCGTCCCCTTCTGCACCTTCATCTGCGGAAGCTGGAGGAGGCGGGGCTCGTCACCAGCCGGCTCGAGGTCTCTCCGGATGGAAAGGCCCTCAACTTCTTCGAAGTCGCCCCGTTCGCGATCGAGTTGACGCCCATGGCGATTGCCGAAGCCGCGCCTTCCCTGACCGCAACCAGCAGACATTCCGACTCCTGAAGGAGCGCCCGATGACCGGCAGAGAATCCTATTTCCTTCTCGTTACGATCCTCGTCATGGTGACGATCCTCCTGATTTTCGCGATGAAGTATTTTTCGTCGGCCCGTCGGGGCCGGGCACAGACCGCCGGCGAGGCGGCATACCGCGACCTTGCCGAGAAGACGCTCAAGGCGCAGGAGGAACTGACCGCCGCCCTGGCTTCGATCAGGGGCAGCGTCACGCAGATCGAGGGCCGGCTCGCCAGCGTGGAGAAAGTCCTGAAGGACGTCGGATGATGGAGCGTCGGATGATGGAGCCGCAGTCCGACAATGAGCGGTCCGATATGGAGGATCGCAGGCAGATGCTACGGATGCGGACAGCCTGCCTCGTCGAAGGCGGTACGCTGATCCTCCTGCTCTTCGTGGCCGTGCCACTGAAGCACCTCGCCGGTTTCCCCGATGCGGTGAAGGCGATGGGACCGATCCACGGCTTCGCCTTCCTGACCTATCTCTGGATGCTGGTTCGGATGGTGTCGGCCGGCGGCTGGTCGCGGGGCGAGACGATCAAGCTCTTCGCCGCCGCCATGGTGCCCTTCGGCGCCTTCTTCAGCGCGCGCACCCTGACCCGGCGGGCGGCGCTCGCCGCCACCCCGTGAGGTGCGGCCATGATCTACCTGTGGCTGAAGGCGTTCCACATCGTCGCGGTGACGGTCTGGATCGGCGGGATGTTCGTCGCGGCCATCGCCGTGGCTGCCCTGTCCGCCCCGAAGAGCCTGCCCGGCGTGCCTGGGCTTGGCGGCATCGCCCAGCCTGACATCATCGGGGCGGTGCGGCGTTTGGACCGTTGGGCGACCTCGCCGGCAATGCTGCTGGCCTGGCTCTTCGGGCTGGCGGTGGCGACCGAAGGCGGCTGGTTCGGCGCGCGCTGGCTGATGATGAAGCTGGTGTTCGTCGTCGCCCTGTCCGGCCTGCACGGGATGCTGTCGGGCACGCTCCGCAAACTTGCCCGGCCCGATGAGCAGCCGTCGCCGGCATCGGGCCACGCGCTGCCGGCGATCGTCGGCGCTGTCGTCGTGATCGTGCTTCTCGTGGTTCTGAAACCGCTCTGAGACGCTGTCCTGTGTCGGGTCCGGATCATGCCCGGATCACGATGGCCGCATATCCGGTTCTGACACGCTCCTCATCATGTCGATGAAGCCCGACGGCGCGTCGTCCCCGAGGCAGAACTCCAGCATCCGATGGGCGTCCACGGCTTCCAGGGCGGCGCAGGCGAACATCGGCTCCTCATAGGCGGCAAGCGCCGCCTCGACGTCGCCCGAATGCCGAACCAGGGCATCGGCCAGTTCGGCGCCTTCCAGCATCGCCAGATTGGCACCTTCGCCGGACGGCGGCATCAGGTGCGCGGCGTCTCCCAGCAGCGTCACGCCGGGAACCCGCCGCCATCGGTGTCCGATGGGAAGCGTGTGGATCATGCGGGGAACCAGCGGTGTGTCGCCCCCGGTGATGAGGGCGGTCAACTCCGGTGCCCAGCCGTCGAACTCCGCCGCGACAAGGCCCTTCGCCGCCGGATCGTCGAAGTCGATCCCGGCGAACCACTCCGCCGGCCGCCTCAGCTCCACATAGACATGCAGCACGTCTCCGGCCTCCCGGTGGGCGAAGATGGCTCTGCCCGGCGCCGGGACGAACATCGCTCCGGCGCCGACCGCCGCCGCGGCCTGGGGATGCCGGCTGTCCACATCGTGAAGATACGTCTCGATGAACGTCGCGCCGGCATAGCGGGGCGTGGCATCGGACAGCAGCGGCCGCACCCTGGACCATGCGCCGTCCGCCCCGACGAGAAGGCCGGCGGTCGCGGTGCTGCCATCCGAGAATTGGACCTCGTGCCGCCCATCGCCAAGGGGCGAGGCGCCGGTGAGTTTCCTGCCCCACCGCACCGTGCCCTCCGGCAGGGAGTCGAGGAGCAGCCTGCGCAGATCGCCGCGCAGGACTTCGGGACGCCGGTGCTGCCCGTCGTCGGGCATGTCGAGGAGCACAGTGCCGGTGCGGTCCAGCACGCGCGTCGCCTCGGCGCCCTCGTGGATGATCGACCGGAACGCCTCAGTGAGGCCGGCGGCTGCGAGCGCGCGCTGGCCGTTGTGGTCGTGGATGTCGAGCTGGCCGCCCTGGGTCCGGCTTTCCGCCCCGGCCTCCGCCTCATAGATGACCGAGCGGACGCCATGGACATGGAGGACGCGGGCCAGCGTCAATCCACCCAATCCAGCACCAATGATGACGACGGGTTGCTCCATTGCGCTCTCTCCCTGCTCTGGAACGGCGTTCCATGACTATTCATTGGAACGTTGTTCCAGTCATGTCAAGATGAGACATGGACCCAAGACCCAAGACTTCCGAGCGGCGGGAGGATGCGCTTTCCAAGGAGCGGATCGTTGCGTCCGCCATCGAGCTTCTCGATGAGGAGGGGGAGCGTGCCCTGACCTTCCGCGCGCTGGCGAACCGGTTGTCGACCGGAAGCGGGGCGATCTACTGGCATATCCCGGACAAGGATGCGCTGCTTTCCGCGGCGACCGAGACCGTGCTGTCCCATGCGCTGGCCGAAATTGCGGGCGGGCCCGATCCGGCGGACGCCCTGCGCGCCATCGCCTTGAGCGTCTTCGACGCCATCGAGGCGCATCCGTGGGTGGGCACCCAGCTCGCCCGGGAACCGTGGCAGCCTGCCATGGTGGAGGTTTTCGAGCGCAGCAGCGCGCAGTTCGATCTGCTGGGCGTTCCGCGCGCGTCGCTTTTCCACTGCGTGTCGGCGTTCGTCCAGTATCTCCTGGGCACCGCCGCGCAGACCGCGGCTGCGGCGCGCCACAAATTCCGCGCGTCGGAGCGGCCGGCCGTCCTTGCTGCAATCGTCGAGCGCTGGACCCGGCGCGATCCTGCGGAATACCCATTCGTTCACCTGCTGGCGGAGCAGGTGCGGACGCATGAGGAGCGGGAGGCGTTCCTTGCCGGCCTCGACCTGATCCTGGCGGGGGCGAAACCTGCGCGGTGACGCCGCGAAGCCGCCGGCGGGGCGGCTTCCTGCCGTCCCCGCCGCCGCTCCATTTTACCGACAGATCTTCACTTCATCGACGGGAAGGCAAACTGGGCGCCTTCGCGGACGCCGCCGGTCGGCCAGCGCTGGGTCACGGTCTTGCGGCGGGTGTAGAAGCGTACGCCGTCCGGACCGTAGGCCGACAGGTCGCCGAACAGCGACCGCTTCCAGCCGCCGAAGCTGTGATAGGCGACCGGAACCGGCAGCGGCACGTTGATGCCGACCATGCCGACCTTGATCATGTCGCTGAAATAGCGGGCGGCCTCGCCGTCGCGGGTGAACAGGCAGGTGCCGTTGCCGTATTCGTGGGCGTCGATCAGGTCCATGCCCTCCTGCATCGTCTTGACCCGGACGAGGCAGAGCACCGGCCCGAAGATCTCCTCGCGGTAGATGGTCATGTCCGGGGTGACGCGGTCGAACAGGCAGCCACCCAGGAAATTGCCGTTCTCATGGCCGGGCACCACCAGCCCGCGGCCGTCCACCGCCAGCTCCGCACCCTCGGCGACGCCCTGGTCGACGTAGGCCTTCACCTTCTCGTAATGGGCGCGGGTGACCAGCGGCCCCATCTCGCAGCCGGCCGAGGTGCCGGCGCCGACCTTGAGGTCGCGCAAGGCCACCGACAGCTTGTCCCGCAGCCGGTCGGCCACCTCGTCGCCCACCGCCACCACGACGGAGATCGCCATGCAGCGCTCGCCGCAGGAGCCGTAGGCCGCCCCCATCAGCGCGCTGACCGCGTTGTCGATGTCGGCGTCGGGCATGACGATGGCGTGATTCTTGGCCCCGCCCAGCGCCTGCACCCGCTTTCCATGGGCGGTGGTGGTCGCATAGACATATTCGGCGATGGGGGTGGAACCGACGAAGCTGACGCCCTGCACGCGCGGGTCGGTCAGCAGCGTGTCCACCGCCTCCTTGTCGCCGTTGACGACGTTCAGCACGCCCGGCGGCAGCCCGGCCTCTTCGGCCAGCTGGGCGACGTAGAGGGCGGCACTCGGGTCGCGCTCCGACGGCTTGAGGATGAAGGTGTTCCCGCAGGCGATGGCGATGGGGTACATCCAGAGCGGGACCATCGCCGGGAAGTTGAAGGGCGTGATGCCGGCGACGACGCCCAGCGGCTGGAATTCCGACCAGCTGTCGATGCTGGGGCCGACATTCTTGGAGAACTCGCCCTTCAGCAGCTCCGGCACGCCGCAGGCATATTCGACATTCTCGATGCCGCGGGTCAGCTCGCCGAAGGCGTCGTCCAGCACCTTGCCGTGTTCCTGGGTGATCAGCGCGCAGACGCGCTGCGCATTCTCCTCCAGCAGCTGCTTGAAGCGGAACATGACGCGGGCCCGCTTGGCCGGCGGCGTGGCGCGCCAGGCCGGGAAGGCGGCCTCGGCGGCGGATATCGCCTCCTCGACCGTCTTGCGGCTGGCAAGCGCCACCTGACCGGCGATCTCGCCGGTGGCGGGATTGACGATGTCGGCGGTGCGGCTGTTGGCCGGGGCGTCGGTCTTGCCGCCGATCAGGTGCGGAACGATGGGCATGGAGCGCTTCCTGGGGAGAGTTCGATGTGCGGAGTGCGCGGTCCCTCATTCCCGCCGTGCGGGAGAGGAGGGGCCGCGCCGATGGCGTGCCGTTACGCCGTCGCCTGGATCGCGTCGGCGACGACGTTGAACAGCCGGTCGAGATCCTCGCGCTCGCTGATGAAATGCGGGCCGAACTGGAGCGTGTCGCCGCCATAGCGCACGTAATAGCCGGCGTCCCAGCACTTCATGGCGATCTCGTAGGGCCGGCGCGCCGGCTCGCCCGGCAGGGCTGCGATGGTGACGGCGCCGGCAAGGCCGCAGTTGCGGATGTCGGCGACGTTCTTCAGCCCCTTCAGCCCGTGGATCAGCCCTTCGAAATGCGGCATCAGCGCCGCGGCCTTGTCGGCCAGCTTCTCGCGCTCGAACAGCTCCAGCGCGGCCAGACCGGCGGCGCAGGCGACCGGGTGGGCGGAGTAGGTGTAGCCGTGCGGGAACTCCACCAGATACTCGGGTCCGCCATTGTCCATGAAGGTCTGGTAGATCTCGCGGCTGGCCACCACCGCACCCATCGGCACCGCGCCGTTGGTCAGGCCCTTGGCGACGTTCATGATGTCGGGGACCACGCCGAAGTAATCGGCGCCGAAGGCGGTGCCCATGCGGCCGAAGCCGGTGATGACCTCATCGAAGATCAGCAGGATGCCGTGCTTGGTGCAGAGCTCGCGCAGGCGCTGGAGATAGCCCTTGGGCGGCGGCAGCACGCCGGCCGAGCCGGCCATCGGCTCCACCACCACCGCGGCGATGTTGGAGGCGTCGTGCAGCGCCACCAGATCCTCCAGCGCGTCGGCCAGATGGGCGCCCTCGTCCGGCATGCCCCTGGTGAACAGGTTCTGCGGCAGCAGGGTGTGCGGCAGATGGTCGGCATCGACGCCGGTGCCGAACAGCTTGCGGTTGCCGACGATGCCGCCCAGGCTGGTGCCGCCGAAATTGACGCCGTGATAGCCCTTCACCCGGCCGATCAGCTTGGTCTTCGCCGGCTGGCCCTTCATCCGCCAATAGGCCCGCGCCATCTTCAGCGAGGTGTCGGCGGCCTCCGAGCCGGAATTGACGAAGAAGACGTGGTCGAGGCCGGCCGGTGTCATCGAGGCCAGCTTGTGCGCCAGCTTGAAGGCGGCGGTGTGGCCGTGCTGGAAGGCCGGGCTGTAGTCGAGCGTGGCGATCTGCTGCGCCACCGCGTCGGCGATCTCGCGGCGGCAATGGCCGGCGCCGCTGCACCACAGGCCGGACAGGCTGTCATAGATCTTGCGGCCCTGCGCGTCCCAGTACCAGGCGCCCTCCGCCTTCGTCATGATGCGGGGGTTCTTCTTGAACTCGCGGTTGGCGGTGAAGGGCATCCAGTGCGCGTCAAGCTCCTCGCGCGTCAGTCCGGCAGCCGTGCCCAGGGCATGAGCACTGGCATGAGCGTGATCGTTGTCGAGGGGGGCCATCCGCTGTTCTCCCGGTTTGGTTTGGGGGGCGCATATGTCAGGGGTGCTGTCGGTGGTCAGTGTGAGCGGTTCCCGGTTGCCATCAAATCCAAAGTGGAAGAACTTCACGTAACCATCCGCTTAACTTTCCCGCTTCACTTTCCTTAGGCGACAGCATGAGCAAGCCGGCCCGGTCGATGGCCCCGATCAGCGATGCCGACATCCGGCTGCTGCGCGTGTTCCGGACGGTGGTGGAGTGCGGCGGCTTCTCCGCCGCCGAGGTGGAGCTGAACATCAGCCGCGCCGCGATCAGCCAGCATATGGCCGATCTGGAGCGCCGGCTCGGCCTGACGCTGTGCTGGCGCGGGCGGGCGGGCTTCCGGCTGACGGAGGAGGGGCGGCTGGCCTATGAGGCGAGCTTGCGCCTGCTCGCCAGCACCGAGAGCTTCCGCAGCGAGATCAACACGGTCCATCGCCGCCTGCGCGGTGAATTGAACATCGGCATCACCGACAACCTCGTCACCATGCCGCAGATGCGGGTGACCCACGCGCTGCGCGGCCTGAAGCAGCTGGCGCCGGAGGTCCGGGTCAACATCCGGATGATCCCGCCCAACGAGATCGAGCGCGGCGTGCTGGACGGGCAGCTGCATGTCGGCGTCGTCCCGGTGCGCCGGGGGCTGCCGGGGCTGGCCGGCCTGCCGCTCTACAGCGAGGAATCGCTGCTCTATTGCGGCGACGGCCATCCGCTGTTCGACCGTCTTGAGGACGCGGTGACGCGCGAGGATGTCGAGGCGGCCGACGCGGTGGCGCCGACCCAGGCGCAGCTCCCCCATGAGCTGAACAACACCGCGACGGCCACCGACCGCGAGGGGGTGGCGTTCCTGATCCTGACCGGATGCTATGTCGGCTTCCTGCCCATCCATTACGCGCAGCAATGGGTCGAGCGCGGCATGATGCGGGCGCTGCTGCCCGGCACCTACCGCCATGCCCTGGAGTTCCAGGTGGTGACCAAGAAGGGCGCCCAGCCCAATCTGGTGCTGGACCGCTTCCTGGAGGTCCTGCGCGGCAGCGGGGACGGTGTTTAGGGTTTCAGGCGCCGTCCGGCTGCGGGCTTGACGTCCGGCACGTCCTCGCCCAGCGCGTGCAGGACGGCGCCGGCGGCCAGGGTGCGTTCCTCCTCGCCGATCTGCATCGTCACCGGGTCGCCGGCAAGGGGATCGCCGGTGGCGCTGGTCGCCGTCGCCTCGCTGGCGAAGCGGACCGTCACCTCGCGGTTGGCGAAGCGGATGCCCTCGCGGCGGAACAGGGCGTGGAGTTCCTGATAGACCCGCTTGCGGATTTCCCACTGGTCGCCGGGCCGGGTCATGAACTTGACGCGGAGGATCATCGCGGAATCCTCCATCTGGATGACGCCCTGCGATTTCAGCGGCTGGAGGAATTTCGGACCCAGATCGGGGTCGTCGAGCAGCATCTGGCCCAGCTGCTTGATGTGCTTGCGCACCTTCTCGACGTCGGTGTCGTAGGTGATGCGCAGCGGCAGCTTCATGATCACCCAGTCGCGCGAATAGTTGGTCAGCTGGTGGATCTCGCCGAAGGGGACGGTGTGCAGCGGGCCGCGATGGTGGCGCAGCTGCATCGAGCGCACCGAGATCTTCTCCACCGTGCCGCGGATGGCGCCGATCTCGATGTACTCGCCCTTGCGGAAGGCGTCGTCGATCAGGAAGAAGGCGCCGGAGAAGATGTCGCGGATCAGCGTCTGCGCGCCGAAGCCGATGGCGATGCCGGCGACGCCCGCCCCGGCGAACAGCGGCGCGATGTTGACGCCCAGATCCATCAGGACGCTGAGCAGGATGGCGCCGAGGATCGACAGCAGGATGAAGTTGCGCACCAGCGGCAGCAGCGTCGCCAGCCGGCTGGCCGAGCCGTGGCCGCTTCCCTCGTCGCCCGGAATGACGCCGGGGGTCGGACCCTCCTCGGCGATCCGGCGGTCGATCCAGATGCGGACGCCGTGATAGGCGACATAGCCGATCAGGCAGACCGTCATGATGCTGATGAGCTTGTCCGCCGCATCGCCGTGCATGCGCGGGATGTTCCACACCGACAGGGTCACCGCCACCCCGGCGGCGGCGGCGAGGATGCCGGCCACCCGCCGGGCCAGCGCCTCGTAGCTGTCGATGGTCGCCGGCCTGGGAGTGTCGGGGAACAGGCCGTCGCCGTCCGGCGCTCCCTCCCGGCTTTCCTCCAGCGGCCGCCACAGGGTGCGGCGATGGTGGAACAGCCATTCGGTGGCATAGGTGACGCTGGCATAGACGGCGAGGATCGCCGCGGCGACGGCATAGGCGCCGAGCAGCAGCGGCAGCTCGGTCGGCCAGCCCAGGATCAGGCGGTTGATCAGCGTCGCCAGGGCATAGGCGAAATAGACCAGGACCGCCGGAAACCACAGGCGCAGGGTCAGCCGTTCCAGCGGCGCCACCGTCGCCGCCGGCCGCCCGGCCAGGAAGGCACGCTCGACCGTCTGGCGGTTGATATAGAGCGCGCCGACCGTCGCCAGCACGGTGAGCAGCCCGAACAGCGCGACCAGCACCGCGTGCGGGTCGTAGGGCATGCCCAGCGCCTCCAGCCAGATGGTGCCGATCATCAGGGCGACGCCCAAGGCGCCGCTGGCGGTCAGGTCGCGCCGCAGCCGGCGCACCGCCGGGGCCACACCGGCATCCGTCGAAGCGCCGGGCGGCATCACCAGCCGCCAGAACAGGGCGATGGCCCAGACCAGCAGATAGCCGGCCCCGGCGAGGATGACCGTCTTCTCGGTCATCGGCGTCGGCTCCGGCACCAGCGCGGTGGCGAGCCCGAAGCCGATCAGCGTGGCAAGCAGCATGCCGACCAGCGTCAGCAGCGCGTGCGCCACCAGACGGGGAAAGCGGGCGGCCAGGATGGAGCCGCCCGGCCTCGGCTCGGCCGGGGGCGGCAGCAGGCGGCGGGCGACCGGCCGCTGATAGACCAGATGCTGCACCCCGTGGCCGGCCGCCATCAGGGCGAAGGTCAGGCCGATGATCTGGAGGAAATAGGCGGGCTCGCCGGTCGGGCTCTGGGCCTTCAGGGTGGCGACGATGGCCGACGGGATCGCGGGTGTGGCGTGCAGCCGCTTGGCGAGCTTGCCGCGGAACCCCGCCATGCGGTCGCGCCCCTGGCTGAGCATGAGCATCATCATGCCGTCGGCCGCGCTGGCGGCTGCGGAGGGCGGGGCGGGTGTGGGCGGCGCGGTGCCGGTCGGGGCGGGCGCCGCGGGTGTGGCGGCGGGGGGTGGGGCGGTGGTTTGGGCGGGAGGCTGTGCCGCGGTCTGGGCCGACGCCTCGGCGAACGCCAGTCCGAGCGACAGCAGCCCCAGCAGCAGAATCAGCGTCGCCGCCCGGAGCCGGACCGGCCAGCGGAGACGCAAGGAAAAGGCACGGGCGGGGAGCGGAGGGGTCGGCATGGCCTTGCGTCGCGAAGCGTGGCGTTCGATCCGATGAGAGTAGCGTAGATCGCGCTGCCGGGAAGGGGCTCCGAAGGCTCCATCGCAGCAATTGTGACGGGGACCTCAGCTGACCAGCCCAGCCGCCAGATTGACGCCCAGCGCCAGCACCGCGGTGTTGAACAGGAAGGAGAGCGCGCCGTGCATCAGCACCAGACGGCGCATGCCGGCGCCGCGGGTGGTCACGTCGGACACCTGCGCGGTCATGCCGACGGTGAAGCTGAAATAGAGGAACTCAACGTAATCCGGCGCGTCGTTGCCGGGAAAATCCAGGCTGCGCTCCTGGCCCGACTTTCCGCCCAGCCAATAGTCGTGGGCGTAATGCTGGGCGAAGAAGACATGCAGGAAGCCCCAGGACAGCAGGACCGTCACCCCCGACAGCACCGCCGCCATCCCTTCGTGCGGGGAGCCCTTGGCCGACACCAGTTCCGCCACGATGGCGACCAGGGCAGCGAGCGCGGCCAGCACCGCCCCGGCCAGCACGCCCCATTTGCCGGGGTCGAGCAGTTTGGCCCGCCGGCGCATCGATGCCACCGTGGCCCGGCTCATCAGGATGCCGGCCAGCAGGATGTAGGCGGCGACCCCGCAATCCCAGCCGGTCAGCACCGCGGTGGTGGGGCGCAGCCAGACGGCGGCGAGGCCCCCGGTCAGCAATGCTACGGCCAGCGCCCCGCTCAGCGACGGGCGGTTGCGCAGATGGGTCAGGCTGCCGCGCATCTCGTCTCCAACCGATTGGCGTGCGGCGATGCGCACGCCCGTTCAGTTGGAGGCGGGATAGAGCGGAAGCAAGGTCTGCTGGCGGCGCTGATAGCGTACTAATTCCAGCGCGGTCAGCGGCTGCGCCCCGGCCGCCCGGCAGGCGTCCGCCACCTCGAACATCAGCGCCTGCTGGTGGAACAGGGTGGCGTAGGCGTCGCCCAGCCTGAATTCCGGGTCCCACATGTGGATGGCCTCGGCCCCGGCACCGTTCACCTCGATGATGCGGAAATCCTCGCCCACCGCCAGCCGCTCCACCGAGGCGAAGCGCACGTCGAAGCGGCCGAAATGGAAGCCCGGCATCTGGTCGGCGATCTCGTCGAAGCGCGCGGTCAGCGTCGCGGTGACATGGCCGCAGGCATCCTTGTAGAGGCCGCCGACCCGGCTGCTGCCGACCAGAGACAGCCGCACCGTGCGCCCGGCCTCCGGCACCTCGTCCAGCCGGTCGGCCAGCGCCTCGTGATGCAGGTCGGATTTCCAGGAGGCGCGCGGATCGGCGGCGATCAGCTGGCGCAGGGTGGAGCGGCCGTCGCCGACCACATGCGGGTAATAGCGGAAGGTCATGGAGAAGATGCGCCCGTGCCGCTCCCCCGGCTTGCGGACATAGAAGATGCCGGCCTCGCCGGCGTAAGGCACATGCTCCTGCAGGATCAGCCGGACGTCGGCCGGGAAGCCGTGGAGATAGGCGCGGAGGTCGGCGGCGTCGCGCACCAGCCGCACGCCGATGCCGCGCCAGCCGATGTCCGGCTTGGCGACCAGCGGGAAGGACAGGCCGGCGCCCGACGCCAGTGACTCCAGCTGCGCCGGGGTCAGCGACGGACGGTTGACCAGGGCGACGGACTTCGCCGCCCATTGGCGGGCCTGCGGCCCGATCAGGTCCATGCAGGCGATCTTCGACTCGCCGAGCAGCCCGCCCGCCTCGATCGACGGGTTGGCGGCGGTCGGCAGCGACAGGCTGCGGTAGCGGACGCCGAGCGCCAGCCACTGCGCCACCAGCGGGATGTAGAACAGCAGCGGCGGGATGCGCTCCGCCCAGCCGATGGTGGGGGCGCCGGCCGGCACCACCGGCAGGCCGGGCAGGGCGATGGCGCGCGGGGTCGGGCTGCCGTGCAGCGCGTCGCGCAGGGCCTCGGGCAGCAGCGGCTCCAGCACCGCCCGGATGCGGGCGAACAGCGCGCGGACGACGGACTGCGCCCGCTTGGTGCGCAGGACCATCAGCAGCGCGGCACAGCCGATGCCGATCACCTGCACCTGGATCGCCGCCGCTTCGAGCGACGAGGTCATCAGGGTCAGCAGCAGCCCGACATGCACCCCGGCGGTCGCCAGCGTGATGGCGATGAAGCGCAGGAACGGCACCCGCATCACGCCGCAGGCGAAGTAGGTCGGGAACAAGACGCCGGGAACCAAGCGGCAAGTCACCAGGGTCGGCAACAGGTTCCTCTGCAAGGCTCCGCGGCAGCGTTCAAGCATAGGACCTTCGGTCCGCCGCCGGATCCAACTGATCCGCAGGGACAATAGTCCAAGGACATAAATGAACAAATCGCCGATAACAATCCCACACAGCAGCGTGATGGCGGTCACGCCGATGCTGACGGTGCCGACGCTGACGAGGCTCGCTCCAACCGCAATTGCAACGTCTTCGTGCAGAAGCGTAAGCAAAGCAAGGCCCAGCAACAGGGGAAAACCGGCGAAAGCGGTTATTGGTTGCAATGCAGCAAACACGTGCGGGGTGTCCGTTGGGTAGGGGGCGGTTACGGTGCCGCCGGCAAAATTGCATAGGAAATGGTAAGCTTCACGTTAAAACTTTTATGGAACCGTGCGACATAGCGACTGTTTCTTTTGAGCCATATAGGAACGGTATGGCTATGATAGAAAATATGTGTTTGCAGCTATGGCGCCGGCGCGGCAGAGTGCGTTTCAATCGATGGCTGACCGATGACCAGCCGGTTGGACGGTGGCCCATCGATGACCGGCGGATCAACCGCCTTGTGACACGACCAGGAGACGCACCGTGCAGAGCATCCAGTGGGACGACGCCTTCCTCCTTGAATCCCAGCTGACCGAGGATGAGAAGCTGGTGCGCGACAGCGCCCGCGCCTACTGCCAGGACCGGTTGCAGCCCCGTGTCATCTCCGCCTTCCGCGAGGAGCGGTTCGACCGCGAGATCATGACCGAGATGGGCGAGCTGGGCCTGCTCGGTCCGACCATCCCGGAGGAGTATGGCGGGCCGGGCGTCAGCCATGTCGCCTACGGCCTGGTCGCCCGCGAGGTCGAGCGGGTGGACAGTGGCTACCGCTCCGCCATGTCGGTGCAGTCCTCGCTGGTCATGCATCCGATCTATTCGTACGGCAGCGAAGAGCAGAAGAAGAAGTGGCTGCCGCGTCTGGGCACCGGCGAGCTGATCGGCTGCTTCGGCCTGACCGAGCCGGACCACGGCTCCGACCCCGGCGGCATGAAGACCCGCGCCACCAAGGTCGACGGCGGCTATCTGCTGTCGGGCTCCAAGATGTGGATCACCAACTCCCCCATCGCCGACCTCGCCGTCGTCTGGGCGAAGTCGGACGCCCATGACAACAAGATCAAGGGCTTCGTGGTCGAGCGCGGGACCAAAGGCTTCTCGACGCCGAAGATCGAGGGCAAGCTGTCGCTGCGCTCGTCGGTCACCGGCGAGATCGTGCTGGACGAGGCCTTCGTCCCCGACGAGAACCTGCTGCCCAACGTGTCGGGCCTGGGCGGTCCGTTCGGCTGCCTGAACAAGGCGCGCTACGGCATCGCCTGGGGCGTGCTGGGGGCTGCGGAGTTCTGCTGGCACGCCGCCCGCCAGTACACGCTGGACCGCAAGCAGTTCGGCCGTCCGCTGGCCCAGACCCAGCTGGTCCAGAAGAAGCTGGCCGACATGATGACGGAGATCACGCTGGGCCTCCAGGCCTGCCTGCGCGTCGGCCGCATGATGGACGACGGCAGCTGGTCGCCGGAAGCGATCTCGCTGATCAAGCGCAACAACTGCGGCAAGGCGCTCGACATCGCCCGCGTCGCCCGCGACATGCACGGCGGCAACGGCATCTCCGAGGAGTTCCAGGTCATCCGCCACATGGTGAACCTGGAGACGGTGAACACCTACGAAGGCACCCACGACGTCCACGCCCTGATCCTGGGCCGGGCGCAGACGGGCCTCCAGGCGTTCTTCTAAGGCTGTAAGGTCGCAAGACCCCCTCTCCCGCCCCGGGAGAGGGAGGGACCCGCCGTGAAACGGCGGGAGGGTGAGGGACGCTCCGAGGATCGGTGTGGTTGCGGGTCGCTCGGAGCGATCCTGTCCTTTCCCGCCCGACAGCGTCGGGTCTTCCCTCCTTCTCCTGGGGCGGGAGAGGGCGTTTTCAGGTTCCCGTCGCCTGCTGGCGCACCTCCGTCAGGAAGCGCTCCACCTCGGTCGCCAGCGCGCGGGTCTGGCCGGACAGGCCGCGGGCGGCATCCTGGACGCCGAGCGCGGTGCTGCCGGCGCTTTCCGCCGTCTGGGCCAGGGCTGCGATGGTGGCCGACACGTCCTGGGTGCCGAGCGCCGCCATCTCCACCGCCCGCGCGATCTCCTGGGTGGCGGCGTTCTGTTCCTGCACCGACTGGGTGATGGTGCCGGAAATGCCGTCGATCTCGGTGATGGTCGAACCGATGGCGCCGATGGCGTCGGCGGCTTCGCGGGTCACCGACTGCATGGCGTTCACCTGGGCGGCGATCTCGTCGGTGGCCTTGGCGGTCTGGTCGGCCAGCCCCTTCACCTCGGTCGCCACCACGGCGAAGCCCTTGCCGGCCTCGCCCGCCCGCGCCGCCTCGATGGTGGCATTCAGCGCCAGCAGGTTGGTCTGCTTGGCGATGGCGTGGATCAGCCCGATCACCTGACCGATGCGCTCGGCGTTGGCGATCAGACCCTGGACGGTGGCGTTGGTGCGGTCGGTGTGCGACACCGCCTCGCCGGCGATGCGGGCGGAATGGCCGACCTGATCGGAAATGCCGCCAATGGAGCTGGCGAGTTCGGTCGCCGCCGCCGCGGCGGAGCGGACGTTGGACTGGATGTCGTCGGATTCGCGGGCGACGTTGCGGGTCTGGCTCGACGCCTCGCCCACCACCGTCGCCATGCGGTCGGCGCTGTCGGCCATGCCGGCGGCCGACTCGGCGATGCCCTCGACCAGCCGCTTCACCGTGCCCTGGAAACGGTCGGCGAGGTCGAGCAATGCTGCGCGCTTGGCCGCTTCCGCCTTGGCGTCGGCTTCGGCCTGCGCCGCATGCAGGCGCTCGATGGCGCGGGCATTGTCGCGGAAGACGGTGACCGAGCCGGCCATGGCGCCGATCTCGTCGGAACGGCCGTTGCCGGGCACCTCCACCGCGGTGTCGCCGTCGGCCAGCTTCGCCATCGCCGCCGACATGGCGCGCAGCGGGCGGATGACGATGCGGCCGAGCAGGACGTTCAGCAGGGCGATCTGCACAACCAGAGCGATCAGGCAGATGGCGATCTGGTTGCGCATCTGGGCGGCGATGGCGTCGACCTGCTGGTCCAGGCTCCAGGCGATCTGGAGGGCGCCGACCAGCCGGTTGCTCTTGCCGGTCACCACCGGCACCGTCACCACGATGTGGCCGTTGGCCGGGCGGGTCTGCGCCCCCTTGCCGGCCAGCACCGCCTCGACCAGATCCTGGTCGGCCTTGAGGTCGTATTTGGCGAAGCGCTGGTTGGAGAAGTCGGCGAGCGTGCCGGCGGCAGTCGCCGCCCGCAGCGAGGCGAGCTGGACCTCGCCGCTGTCGGCCAGCGGCATGAACTCCGTCTCGATGGAGGCGCCGTCGCCGGCGACGAAGCTGGTCTTGGTGGCGTTGGCCAGCATGTCCGTCTTGACGCGGGCGTCGTGCGTGGCGAGCCGCACCGCGTCGTCATACTGCATCTTGGCCTGGAGCCCCATGATGACGATGAAGCCGCCGACGATGGCGGCGACGAAGGCCGCCGTCACCTTCCGCCCCACGCTCCAGAACCGTCGCGGCCGGGATGCGGCCGCCTTGTCCACTGCCATGCTCTTGCCCCTTCCCGTGCCGCCTCCGCTTCCCGCCCGGCCGCCGGCCATGAGGGCACCCGTAAAGGCACCCATGGAGGCACGACGCAGGGCACGGCGAAGCACCGCCGGCAAGGCCGGCGTCCGCCATAAAAGCGTCAACGAATTGCAAAATTTAAATGATATTGTAACAGCACATCATGGCCTGCACCATGATCTTCTTCTCTGACTTTCGGAAGATTGCCAGTTGTCGCGGCAATCCCAAAGTCGTGGTCCGGTCCTGGCAAAGTGAAGGCGCCGCCGTCGCTTGGACGAAGCGGCGCCTTTTCGTGCCGGAAATTTTACAAACCCGGCGTCAGTACTTTTTTCAGCCGTGCTTTTTCGGAACCGCTTCAGCCGCGGGCCGGGGTGCGCTCCCGCCAGCCGAAGGGACCGGCAGTCTCGTACAACCACGGATACTGGTTGACCATGCGCCGTGCGATGGCGATGCGGTGGGCGGTGAGCGTGATCAGCCCGATCACCACCGTGTGGACGATGAAGCCCCACAGCGACAAGAGCTGCTCGCCGAACAGGCCCCAGGCCAGGAAGCGGTCGCCCACCCCCAGCAGCAGCGAGTAAGCCAGCACGCTGGAGACCGGCTTCCAGCCTTCGGCAAGCGTCTGCCCGGTCAGAACCCCGCAGCCGCCGAACGCCAGCACCGTCAGGAACACGAACACCGGAAGCGATGAGCCGAGGATCGTTTCCATCTCAGTGTCCCCCTTCCAGATAGGCCGCGCGAACTTCCGGGTCGGCCAGAAGCTGCGCCCCGGTCCCCGTCATCGTGATCTTCCCCGTCACCATCACATAGGCCCGGTGCGCCAGCTTCAGCGCATGGAAGGCGTTCTGCTCCACCATGAACACCGTCATCTTCTGCTCCCGGTTGATCTCCTGGATCACCTGGAAGATCTGCTTCACGATCAGCGGCGCCAGTCCCAGCGACGGCTCGTCCAGCAGCARMAGCCGCGGCTGGCTCATCARSGCMCGCCCGATCGCCAGCATCTGCTGCTCGCCGCCCGACATCGTCCCGGCGCGCTGGTTGATGCGCTCCTTCAGSCGCGGGAACAGCGTCAGCACCCGCTCAAGCTCGCGCTCGAAGCTGCCGGGCTGCGCCACGATGGAGCCCATCTGSAGRTTYTCCAGCACCGTCATGCGCGGGAAGATGCGCCGGCCTTCCGGGCTTTGCGCGATGCCGCGCCGCACGATYTCGTGGGTGGGSAGGTCGGTGATGTCCTCGCCCTCGAAGAACACCCGGCCCTGGCGGGCGCGCGGACTGCCGCAGATCGTCATCAGCAGCGTCGACTTGCCGGCCCCGTTGGCGCCGATCAGCGAGACGATCTCGCCGGCGCCGATCTCGATGTCGATCCCCTTCAGCGCCTCGATGGCGCCGTAGAAGGTGTGGACGCCCGATACCTTCAGCATGGCTCAGGCTCCCTTCTGGGCGAGATTGAGGTCGGCGGCGATCTCCGGCGGCAGGGCTTCGTCCTCGTCCTCGCCCAGATAGGCGCGGATCACCGCCGGGTCGTTCTTCACATGCTCCGGAGTGCCGTCGGAAATCTTCCGGCCATAGTCCAGCACCACCACATGGTCGGAAATGCGCATCACCACGCTCATGTCATGCTCGATCAGCAACACGCCGGTGCGGTGGCCCTGCGGCGTCTGCACGTCGCGGATGAAGGTCAGG
>NZ_JBCEBL010000023.1:0-131307 GCF_049472615.1 Azospirillum sp. 11R-A
TGGATGTTCACCCTGACCGCCACTGCCTACAACCTGATCCGCCTGCCCAAGCTGTTGGCGGCGGCATAATCACGCCCGGACTCCGCCTGAACGGCGGCTCCGGGCGGCTCGGAGCGCGAAAAGGCGCTCCATTCTGACAAAAACGGGCGCCGAAACGCCATTTCCAAGCCTCAGCGGAGGCAAAAAGCCAAAATATGTTCGTTTTTCCGCGTCCTGCTAAAGCCTCGCGGAATGCGGGGTGCGATCTGATATCCTTGTTGAAATTTTCTGCCGTTATTCCGAGTGAATTGGCAATGTACGTGAACTTAACCTTGTCGCCAGCATTAGCCCTTACTGCGATACCTTCTAAACAAGTGATAGCTTTTGAGACGTGCCCGGTCAGCTTCAGCCCCTCAGGCCGCCATGGCTTCACCCTCGCCCCTGGGAACGCTTTCGCAAGCGCACCTTGGAAGTCATGGCGACTGTCGCCGATAACGTAGGCGTTGGTAGGCGGGCAACCATCACCCTCGCAGCGACGCACAGAAGCCCGGCAAAGGGCTTGTAGGAGATGGTGCATCGTCTCCCCGGCCTTCACCCGCGCAATCGCTTCAGCGCTCACACAGGCGTCGGATGCCCGCTGATTGGTAACGGATCGCTTCAGGGCCTCATACTGTGCGGTGCCGTAGAACAGCGTTCCGGCAAGGATCACGTTCGGCCGATCCACGTAGGCGTTGGTCGCCATGTGGTTGCCCCACGTCAGGAAGGCTACATCTACGTCGGCCCCCTGTAGATGCTGACGAATCAGCCGCTCGTAATCCCCTCCGGTTGGGTGGGGCTTGTGGACGATGACCAACCAAGGTTCCTGCGGCCTTGTCAGGACCGTGCGGGCAACCTCCTTGCACAGTCCATCACCATGCAGGGCGAAGGAGGATTTCCCGCCTCCCTTGTCCCACAGATGGACGGTGAGGTTGTCGTACCGCTTCACAGCCGATTGGAGTCTCACCAGTAGGCCACGGGCTTCTATGTCGTCGTAGGTGGCCCGCACACGCCCCGACGCATCCAGAATGAGCATGGGGGCCATATCAGGCGGAAGGCTTTCCCGGTAATCCACCAAAGCCCAACCATCCCTGTTACCGCATCGGACGTTGGCTGTTCGCCCCGACAGGTGCCACAGGTCGGCCGCGGCATCCTTCAGCCTTGTGGGTGCCCTCCGCCCCATTGCCCGCATCACCTTCGGAAGCCCAATACCAAACTCCGCCGCGAAGTCAGGAACGGCGTAGGTGCTGTTGTCGGGGAGCTTCTCGACCTCATCCATCATCGCCTTGATCCGGGCGCGTAGGTCAGGGTTGACGGTAGACAGGGTTTCCAGCAGGCCGGCAACGGTGTTGGTGTTCAGCACCACGGCACGGGCGGGAAGGAACGATTCATCCCATACCCGAACCGCCCTTGGTCTGCCTTGATAGGAGAAAGCAACCGCTTCGGACAACCGACGGCCCCGCATCCGCTCCAAACGCTGGTGGGTCGTTACCAACACCTGCGCCTCTTGGGGCACCGGATGACCAAGAGCGTTCAAGGCGGGGTCGCTGGTCATGATGGCGACGGCGGTAGGCGGCAGTGCTCCGAAGGCGTTCATGCCCTGAAGGAAGCTGCGGACCTCTTCCAGCCGACCAAGACAGATCAGCACCCCAACGCCAGCATGGGCAGGGGAGCGCACAAGGTTGCGGACAAAGGCGTAGAGGGTCTGGGTCTTGCCTACCCCTGGGTCCAGGGATGACAGGTAGAGGGTCGGACGGGCTGTGCCGCTTGCCATCGCCTCCATAGCCTTTGCCTGATCGGACAGAGCTTCCCACATCGAGGGGCTAGGGCTATGGCCCACCGAAGTGAAATACTCCTTCAAACAATCAATCGTGATAGTAGAAAGCGAACCACATTCATGATCCATAGGACATAGGGGTGCATTGTCCGCAGCCGTAGCGGCCGGGAGGTCGGTAAGTTTCATGGTTTTCCTATTAGGGATTGGTAGATAAGATTAAAGGGGAAGCTTCTCTACTTATCTAATAGAGGCATCCCCCTTGTTCTGAGTGAATCAGAGGCTTAGGTGGTTATCTTTCTTATGTTTGTTCGTATCCATGCGCCTGTGGTGCACTCCATTCATTCCAGCGCACGTCTCTCTTATGGTGCCTACTCTGCACTACCGCAGATGGTCTGAAAGATTATTGCTCTCACGGTAGCGCAGAAAGATGAATATTTCCGGATTGTGGGCTTAGGTTACAGGGTAAAGCCCCTGTCGGTTATCATTAGCAGGCGCATCAACTCCAAGCTCCTGAACATCATCGGCGTCTTCCTCATCATCAAATTGTCCGGTCTCATAAAGCATGTCGATATGCCTATGAAGACCATCGATCTCGTCATGCAGAGAATTGATCTCCTTTTTTGCCTTGATAAGCTCCTCAAATGCTTCAACGTACTTTTTCGTTTCAAGCATCCCACTGTAGATAAGAAAACGCTTCTCATCTTTATGGCTCATCTCAGGAAGGATTCCATCAAGGGAAGACATCAGCTTCCGCATCAGAGCCGGGATATCGGTGCTGGTCATTCCATACTTAGCGAGCAGCTTGCTCTGTGCGGCTTCAAGATGGATCATCATGTTCTGATATTCGGTATCAATGTTGGTCTGGGCACGGGCGTTAATGTAGTTGGTCATGGTCAGGCTCTCTTCAGATGCGTGGTTGGTCGGAGCGGTGCGGATTGCGTCGCTCTCTCAGGGTGGGTGAATAGGAAATGCGCAGCCCAACCGTGGTCGCGGCTGTTCTCTCTAAGGGTGGGGGAATAAGCGCAGGCCCGCGGGTCGGCTGTGTCCGCCGGCTTCGCTCTAAGGGTGGTTGGATTACGCAGGAAGCCGCAGGCGGGCAGCCACAGGCAGGCCGCGATCCGTGCTTTTCTCCTAAGGGTGGGTGAATAGCGGCGGGCCGATGGATCGGCTGTGTCCGCGATGCTCTCTAAGGGCGGGGGAATTAGGCCCGTATATCAATTAGAGGCCTGAAATAATTAGAAAAATTCAGACAGCGCCGACAACTTCGGCGGCCCCCAACAGCGTCCAGGTTGCTTACCGGCGCTCTGGTCGGTTGCCTGCGGCCGCTCGGATCGTAGGGCGGTGGGAAAGCTGCGAGAAGGGCCGCACCGCTAAGGGCTGACGGGGCGCCTAGGGGCAGGGGTAGCAACATCAACCACGCCGACCTTTAGCCCCTATTTGCGAAGTGCCTTTTCCAAGAGGGCCGGGGGTTGTTGGTTCCATCTGGAGTCCCACACCTCCCTCCCGCTGATCCATGGCCCACAGGGAGCCGCAGCGGTGCCCGCTGAGTCATTCGGGCCGGTATCGGCTGCATCGGTAGCGGTCAGGGCAGCCCGCAGCAGGGCGCCCCTCCGCAGGCTTCCCAGGGGCGCAGGGAAGTGCGCCAGTAGCCGAAAAGAAAAAAGGCCCCCCGGTTTCCCAGGGAGCCTCTTGACTAGGTACACCGAGCCGGTACACCCTCCGTTTCCGAAGTGATGAGAAGCTTAGTGTTTCCGGGACCAAATCAAACCGAGTAGTACATCTTGTACTCGATCGGGTGCGGCATGGTCTCGAAGGCCATCATCTCTTCCGTGCGGAGGTCGATGTAGCCGTCGATCATGTCGGCCGAGAAGACATCGCCCTTGCGCAGGTACTCGTTGTCCTCGCGCAGCGCGGTGAGCGCTTCGCGCAGCGAGCCGCAAACCGTCGGAACCTTGGCCAGCTCGTCCGGCGGCAGGTCGTACAGGTTCTTGTCCATCGCGTCGCCGGGGTGGATCTTGTTCTGGATGCCGTCCAGGCCGGCCATCAGCATGGCGGCGAAGGCCAGGTACGGGTTGGCCGACGGATCCGGGAAGCGGACCTCGACGCGCTTGCCCTTCGGCGAGGCGACGTACGGGATGCGGCAGGACGCCGAACGGTTGCGGGCCGAGTAGGCCAGCAGGACCGGGGCCTCATAGCCCGGGACCAGGCGCTTGTAGCTGTTGGTCGACGGGTTGGTGAAGGCGTTCAGCGACTTGGCATGCTTGATGATGCCGCCGATGTAGTACAGCGCCAGCTCCGACAGGTCGGCATACTGGTTGCCGGCGAACAGCGGCTGGCCATCCTTCCAGATCGACTGGTGGCAGTGCATGCCCGAACCGTTGTCGCCGAACACCGGCTTCGGCATGAAGGTGGCCGACTTGCCGTAGGCGTGGGCGACGTTGTGCACCACGTACTTGTAGTACTGCATGTTGTCGCCGGTGCGGACCAGCGTGTCGAACTTGATGCCCAGCTCGTGCTGGGCGGCGGCCACCTCGTGGTGGTGCTTCTCGACCGGAACGCCCATCTCGGCCAGGACGCTCAGCATCTCGGCGCGCAGGTCGTTGCAGCTGTCGACCGGAGCGACCGGGAAGTAGCCGCCCTTGGTACCCGGGCGGTGGCCCAGGTTGCCGTCCTCATAGTCCTTGCCCGACGAGTAGGAACCCTCGTCCGAGGCGAACTCGTACGACACCTTGTTCATGTCGACGGAATACTTCACGTCGTCGAACACAAAGAATTCGGCTTCCGGACCGAAGAAGACGGTGTCGCCGATGCCGGCCGAAGCGGTGTAGCGCTCGGCGGCCTTGGCGATGCCGCGCGGGCAGCGGGCATAGGAACCGCCGGTGCCCGGATCGTACACGTCGCAGAGGATGTTCAGCGTCGGCTGGGCGGCGAACGGATCCATCACGGCCGTCGTCGGGTCCAGCTTCAGGATCATGTCCGACTCTTCGATGCCCTTCCAGCCGGCGATCGAGGAACCGTCGAACATGATGCCGTCTTCGAACACGTCCTCGTCGATGGTGGAGACGTGCTGAGCGGTGTGGTGCAGCTTGCCGCGCGGGTCGGTGAAGCGCAGGTCCACGTACTTGACGTCGTGTTCCTTGATCAGGTCGAAGACCTTGCTGATGTCGGACATGTCTCTTTTTCCACGCTTTAAGAGGGTTGGATCCCGCTGCGTCAAGCCGCTGTCGAAGCCCCTACGGGGCTTTGGCGGCGGAGGGCGGCGCTCGCGGCGGACGTTATCTCACGCCTTTCTTCCCCGCACAACGCGCCAACCCAAAAAGTCGCACGTTCGCCATAGGCGGCCTTCGGCCGTTCGGCGAGGTGTGCGGCCGGGGCCGGCATGAGGGGGAGGGGAAAGCGGCGCATGTTGGCGGATGCTGGTCGGAGGGAGGCCGGTCGGAAGGGTCGAGGCGAGGACGTCGCGCGATCAGATCGCGTCGGCGCCCTTCTCACCGGTGCGGATGCGGACAACTTCCTCCACGGGCGTGACGAAGATCTTGCCGTCGCCGATGCGGCCGGTATGCGCGGCCTGCTGGATCGCCTCGATCGCCCGTTCCACCAGGGAGTCTTCCATCACCACCTCGATCTTCACCTTCGGCAGGAAGTCCACGACGTATTCCGCGCCGCGGTAAAGCTCCGTATGGCCCTTCTGGCGGCCGAAGCCCTTGGCTTCGGTGACGGTGATCCCCTTGATCCCGACTTCGTGAAGGGCTTCCTTCACCTCGTCGAGTTTGAACGGCTTGATGATGGCTTCGATCTTCTTCATGGGTCTCTCGTGTACGAGGTGCCAACGCCGGCAGGCACCGTCCACGGCACTGCCGACAGCGACGACGGTAAGCATGGAGCGTGCCACATTCGGCCGATCCGGTCCGGCGGCATCGACGCTGGTCATAAGACGGTCGGATGCCGTCCGATGGGGCAGGGTGCTGCCGAAGGATTCAGCGGAGTGAACAATATTTGTGCAACTGGCGCAAGCGCTCCGCGCCAACCGACGTTCAAAGGTCCCATCGGATGGGAGAAAGGGGTGCCGGTCCGCTCCGAAAGAAGTTTTTTCGCTTTTCGTGAAAAAGCCGCTTGACCGGCCAGCCGCGGTGGAGCATAACGCGGCTCCCGACGGCGGAAACGCTGACGGCGGCGGTGGTAGCTCAGTTGGTAGAGCTCTCGGTTGTGGTCCGAGCGGTCGTGGGTTCGAGTCCCATCCATCGCCCCATCTTCTTCTTCGCGTCTTGGAAAAATTCTGTTCTATAAACGTCCGCACGGCTCAACCGCCGTCGCGGACGTTTTTCGCATGTCGGCGTGGATTTTCCCGGGTGGTGACATCGCCTACGGGTAGAGCGGGCGTGCGCGTCTTCGCCCGCCCAGGAAACGGCAAGGCAAGCCAGGGTCGGCCAGGGGTGGGGGAGAGTGGGGGATGGATGAGCTTCTGTCCGTCGCGGAGATGTATCGGGCCGACCAGCTGACGATTGCCGCCGGAGTGCCCGGTCCGGCCCTGATGGAGGCTGCCGGAGCCGCCGTGGTCCGGGCGGTGTGCGAGCGCTGGGCGCCGCATCCGACCGCCGTGCTCTGCGGCCCCGGCAACAATGGGGGCGACGGCTTCGTCATCGCCCGGCTGCTGCTGGAGGCCGGCTGGCCGGTGCGGCTGGCGCTGCTCGGCACCCGCTCGGCCCTGACCGGCGATGCCGCGGTGGCGGCGGAGCGCTGGCCCGGCCCGATCGAGGCGGCCGATCCCTACATCCTGAAGGGCAACCCCCTGGTCATCGACGCGCTGTTCGGTGCCGGCCTGACCCGGCCGCTCGACGGCCTCGCCCGCGCCATCGTCGAGGCGATGGAGGGCCGCACCGTCGTCGCCGTCGACGTGCCGAGTGGCCTGCATGGCGACAGCGGGCGGGTGCTCGGCGCCGCACCGCAGGCGGCGCTGACCGTCACCTTCTTCCGCCGCAAGCCCGGCCATGTGCTGCTGCCCGGACGCACCCTGTGCGGCGAGGTGGTGGTCGCCGACATCGGCATTCCGGACCGGGTGCTCGACGGCATCGCGCCGCAGACCGCGGTCAACGAGCCGTCGCTGTGGAGCCACCGCTTCCCCTGGCCGGCGCTGGATGGCCACAAATATGCGCGCGGCCATGCGGTGGTGCTGGGCGGCGCGCGGATGACGGGCGCGGCGCGGCTCGCTTCGGTCGCCGCACTCCGCGCCGGGGCTGGGCTGGTCACCATCGCCTGCCCGCCGGAGGCCTTTCCGGTCTATGCCGCCGGCTGCGCCAGCGTGATCGTCGATCCGCTGGAGGATGCCGGCGCCTTTGCACGGCTGCTGCAGGACCCGCGCAGGAATGCGGTGCTGGTCGGGCCGGGGGCGGGCAGGGGCGTGCAGACCCGCGCCGCGGTGATGGCCGCGCTGGACGCCCGCCGCGCCTGCGTGCTGGATGCCGACGCCCTGACCAGCTTTGCCGAATCGGCGGACGAACTGCTCGACCGGCTCGACCAGCGCTGTGTTCTCACCCCGCATGAGGGGGAATTCGCCCGGCTGTTCGGCGATTCCGTGGGCATGGACGGCGACAAGCTGTCGCGGGTGCGCGCCGCCGCTGCGCGCTCCGGCGCTGTCGTCGTGCTGAAGGGGGCCGACACCGTGGTGGCCGCCCCGGATGGACGTGCCGTGGTCAACGTCAATGCGCCGCCCGATCTCGCCACCGCCGGGACCGGCGATGTGCTGGCCGGCATCGTGCTGGGGCTGCTGGCGCAGGGGATGAACGGGTTCGAGGCCGCCTGCACCGCGGTCTGGCTGCATGGCGAGGCCGGGCGCGCGCTCGGTCCCGGCCTGATCTCCGACGATCTGGCGGGGGCGCTGCCCGGTGTGCTGAAGGCGTTGAAAGCGCAGGGATAACCCCCGCCAAGGACGGCCGGGGGCGGTCCGAAGGCGGCGTTGGCGGTACCCCTGACGACGGCGTCCGCGCGCCCCCTTGCGGTAGAGCGCCGGCAGGGCCAGACTCCGGGGTATGAGCGACGCACCCGACACCACCATCCTGGAGCCTGTGCCGCCATCCCAGGCCGCGCAGCCCAATTTCCTCGACCGCGCGCTGGACAACCTGCGCACCCGCTGGCGCGAGATCGCGGCCTCGGCCCGCGGCGCCGTGGGGGCACCGCCGCGCACCCATCTGCCCAGGGAGGACGCCGAGCGTCTGAAGGAGCAGATCGAGGCCTGCCTGGAATCGCGGGGCGGCGAGGTTTCGGCCCGCGCCCGCGCCGCCCAGCTCGGCCGCACCTATCTGGCGCTCGATCCCCAGGGGCGACGCAATTTCCTTCTGATGCTCGCGCGCGACTTCGACGTCGACCGCGACGCGGTGATGGACGCGATGGCGACCTTCCAGGCGGCCACCGACCCGGTGGCCCGCGGCCATGCCGAACGGGCCTTGCGCCGCGCGCTGGAACCGCCGCGCCTCCGGCTGCTGACCCAGTTCAACGCCCTGCCGGAGGGGGTGAAGTTCCTGGTCGACCTGCGCGCCGAGCTGATGGAGATGGCGCGCGGCGAACCCCTGCTTCAGGCGCTGGAAGACGATCTGAAGAATCTGCTGCGCGCCTGGTTCGACGTCGGCTTCCTGGAGATGCACCGCATCACCTGGGACAGCCCGGCCTCGCTGCTGGAAAAGCTGATCAAGTACGAGGCGGTCCACGAGATCAGCGGCTGGCAGGATCTGAAGGACCGGCTCGATTCGGACCGACGCTGTTTCGCCTTCTTCCACCCGCGCATGCCGCACGAACCGCTGATCTTCGTAGAGGTTGCCCTGGTGCAGGGCATGTCGGACAATGTGCAGGCGCTGCTCGACCCGACCGCACCGGTCTGCGATCCGAAAAGCGCCGACAGCGCCATCTTCTACTCGATCTCCAACGCCCAGGTCGGGCTTGCCGGCATCAGCTTCGGCAATTTCCTGATCAAACGCGTGGTCGACGGGCTGGCGACCGAGTTCCCCAACATCACCTGCTACGCCACCCTGTCACCCATTCCGGGGTTCCGGCGTTGGTTCGACCGCGCGCTCGACCGCGACGGCGACGCCCTGCTGACCAACACGGAGGCCGAACGCATCGCGGAGCGGCTGGCCGAACTTGACCGGGCGGACGATGCGGACGCTTCCACCGAAGGCGATGTCGGCGCCGACGAATCACCGCTGCTCGCCCGCGCGCTCGCCCGTTCCGGCTGGGCTGAGGACGAGGAGTTGCAGAAACGTCTGCGCGGCCCGCTGATGCGGCTGGGCGTCCATTACCTGACCACTGTGCAGGAGGGGAAGGGCCATGGCCGCGCCCGCGCGCTCGATCCGGTCGCGCATTTCCACCTGACCAACGGTGCCCGGATGGAGCGGCTGAACTGGCTGGCCGACAAATCGGCCAAAGGGCTGAAACAGTCGCTGGGGATGATGATCAACTACCGCTACCGGCTGGGCGAGATCGACGCCAACCACGAGGCCTACACCGGCGAGGGGCGCATCATCACATCGTCCGCCGTACGGTCGCTGGACAGGGCAGGGAGCAAGGCGGGGGGCAAGGCCGGCGGCTGACGCGAAAAGACCGGGCCTCACTCTCTCGGACGGGTCCAATTTGCCTGTTTGCTTCCGCCGCGCTGTGCTATAGACCGGACTTCGCCGGCGGTCCGGCGGGTGTTTGCGCACCCGTCGCGGCTGCCTTTGCCATGAACGCGGGCGTGGCGGAATTGGTAGACGCGCTGGATTTAGGTTCCAGTGACTTCGGTCGTATGGGTTCAAGTCCCTTCGCCCGCACCATGGCAACACCTTGGACCGCATGGACAACACGGATTCGGGCCGCCCGGACGGGCGCCGCCGGGCCGGACCAACGAGATAGGCTTTCGTTCCGATGAACATCACCGAGACCAGCACCGACGGCCTCAAGCGCGAATTTCAGGTCGTCATTTCCGCCAAGGACATCGAAGAGAAGGTGAACGGCAAGCTGGAAGAGCTGCGCCGTACGGTCCAGCTGCCGGGCTTCCGTCCGGGCAAGGTGCCGGTCACCGTGATCAAGCAGCGCTATTTCGGCGGCGTGCTGTCCGAGGTGCTGGAAGACGCCATCTCCGACAGCTCGCGCCAGGCGCTGAGCGAGCGCGGCCTGCGCGTCGCCCTGCAGCCGAAGATCGAGGTCGAGAAGTACGAGGACGGCGGCGACCTCACCTACAAGATGGCGGTCGAGCTGCTGCCGGACGTCGAGCCGGGCGAGTTCACCGGCCTGGAGCTGGAGAAGCCGGTCGCCGAGGTGAGCGAAGAGGCGGTGAACGAGGCGGTCACCCGTCTGGCTTCCGCCCACTCGACCCAGGCCCCGGTCACCGAGGATCGCGCTGCCGAGACCGGCGACATCGCCGTGATCGACTTCGCCGGCACGGTCGACGGCGAGGCGCTGGAAGGCATGGACGGCAAGGACTACCCGCTGGAGCTGGGTGCCGGCCGTTTCGTTCCGGGCTTCGAGGAGCAGCTGGTCGGCGTCAAGGCCGGCGAGCACCGCACCGTCAACGTCACCTTCCCGGAAGACTACCCGCACGAGCGCCTGAAGGGTGCTGCGACGGTCTTCGAGGTCGACGTGAAGGAGCTGCGCAAGAACGTCCCGGCCGAGGTCAATGACGAGCTCGCCAAGGAGTTCGGCATGGAGAGCCTGGAGAAGATGCGCGAAGCGATCCGCGACCGCATCAAGGGCGAGTATGACGGCCTGTCGCGCCTGCGCGTGAAGCGCCAGCTGCTCGACAAGCTGGCCGAGGCCCATTCCTTCGAGGTGCCGGCCGGCATGGTCGACATCGAGTTCGAGGGCATCTGGGCCCGCCTGCAGGAAGAGCTGAAGAACGGCACCGCCGGCGAGGACGCCGACAAGCCCGAGGACGAGCTGAAGGCCGAGTACCGCTCGATCGCCGAGCGCCGCGTCCGCCTGGGTCTGCTGCTGTCGGAAGTCGGCCGCCGCAACAACATCCAGGTCACCCAGGACGAGGTCAACCGCGCCCTGATCAACGAAGCCCGCCGCTTCCCCGGTCAGGAGCGTCAGGTGTTCGAGTTCTTCAAGCAGAACCAGCAGGCGCTCGAGAACCTCCGCGCCCCGATCTTCGAGGACAAGGTCGTCGACCACATCCTGGATCAGGCCAAGGTCACCGAGAAGACCGTCAGCGTCGAAGAGCTGACGAAGGACGAGGACGAGGCAGGCAACGAGTCTGCGGCGGCCTAACTCCCCAAAAGGAGTGGGGGCGGACTACCATCCGCCCCCAAAGGTTCCTATATGTGGTTCCGTGCCGGCAACGATCACCGGTTCAGCCAACTGCGGGGGCAGGGAAGAACACATGTACGACTTCGAGCCGAAGATGAATGCTCTGGTCCCGATGGTCATCGAACAGACCAACCGGGGTGAGCGCGCGTACGACATCTATTCGCGCCTGCTGAAGGAGCGGATCATCTTCCTGATCGGCGGAGTGAACGACGCCGTCGCCAGCCTGATCTGCTCGCAGCTGCTGTTCCTTGAGTCGGAGAACCCGAACAAGGACATCGCGATCTACATCAATTCGCCGGGCGGCTACGTCTCGGCCGGCCTCGCCATCTACGACACCATGCAGTACATCCGTCCGCAGGTGTCGACGGTGTGCATGGGGCAGGCCGCCTCGATGGGCTCGCTTCTGCTGGCCGCCGGCGCGCCGGGCAAGCGCTTCTCGCTGCCCAACAGCCGCATCATGATCCACCAGCCGTCGGGCGGCGCCCAGGGTCAGGCCTCGGACATCGAAATCCAGGCCCAGGAAATCCTGAAGCTGCGCTCGCGTCTGAACGACATCTACGTCAAGCACACCGGGCAGGACCTCGACACCATCGAGACCGCCATGGAGCGCGACAAGTTCATGTCGCCGGAAGAGGCGAAGGCCTTCGGTCTGATCGACGAGGTGGTGGAGAAGCGCCCGGGCGTCGACCATCATTCGTAAGCCGCGGGTCCTCGGCCCTCCCAACAAAGGGTTGATCGGGTCGTGACGCTGTTGTTGAATGGCGGTGACACGATCCGGTCATGGACCGGTTCCGATAAGGAGCCGGTCCCGAATGGGGAGAGTCTCGCAAGGGACCCGGCTATGCGGATCGTGATGCGTCGCCAAAACGGCGCATGACCTTGTCGCGGACGCCGTCCGCGATAACCTGAGTAGGACCGGCGTCGGGGGGCGCCGCGAACGGGCATGGCCCCAGGGGCCACGCCTCCCGCGAGATGACGGAGTACCGATGAGCAAGTCCAGCAGCGGCGATTCGAAGAATACGCTCTACTGCTCCTTCTGCGGCAAGAGCCAGCACGAGGTCCGCAAGCTGATTGCCGGTCCGACGGTGTTCATCTGCGATGAATGCGTCGAACTGTGCATGGACATCATTCGCGAGGAGAACAAGACGACCCTCGTGAAGTCCCGCGATGGGGTTCCGACTCCGCGCGACATTCATGCGGTGCTCGACGATTACGTCATCGGACAGTCCTACGCCAAGCGCGTGCTGTCGGTGGCGGTCCACAACCACTACAAGCGCCTCGCCCACGGGACGAAGCACAACGACGTCGAACTGGCGAAGTCGAACATCCTGCTGATCGGCCCGACCGGCTGCGGCAAGACGCTGCTGGCCCAGACCCTGGCCCGCATCATCGACGTTCCCTTCACCATGGCCGATGCCACGACGCTGACCGAAGCCGGTTACGTCGGCGAAGACGTCGAGAACATCATCCTCAAGCTGCTCCAGGCCGCCGACTACAATGTCGAGCGGGCGCAGCGCGGCATCGTCTACATCGACGAGGTCGACAAGATCAGCCGCAAGTCCGACAACCCGTCGATCACCCGCGACGTGTCGGGCGAGGGCGTGCAGCAGGCTCTGCTGAAGATCATGGAGGGCACCGTCGCCTCCGTGCCGCCGCAGGGCGGGCGCAAGCATCCGCAGCAGGAATTCCTGCAGGTCGACACCAGCAACATCCTGTTCATCTGCGGCGGCGCCTTCGCCGGCCTGGACAAGATCATCGCCCAGCGCGGCAAGGGCACCAGCATCGGCTTCGGCGCCGATGTGCGCTCCGCCGACGAACGCGCCACCGGTGAGATCCTGCACGAGGTCGAGCCCGAGGATCTGCTGAAGTTCGGCCTGATCCCGGAATTCATCGGCCGCCTGCCGGTTCTGGCCACCCTGTCCGATCTGGACGAGGCGGCGCTGGTCGAGATCCTCAGCAAGCCGAAGAACGCCCTGGTCAAGCAGTACCAGCGCCTGTTCGAGATGGAGGACGTCCATCTGGAGTTCTCCGAGGACGCCATGCGTGCCATCGCCCACAAGGCGATTGCCCGCAAGACCGGTGCCCGCGGCCTGCGGTCGATCATGGAAGCCATCCTGCTCGACCCGATGTTCGATCTGCCGGGCCTGACCGGCATCGAGAGCATCCTGGTCAACAAGGAAGTGGTTGAAGGGCGGGCCAAGCCGCTCTACGTCCATGCGGAACGGCGCAGTGAAGCGCCTGGGGCATAACCGTCTGGATTTTCCCGGTGCGGATATCAAAAAAGGGACGCTTCGGCGTCCCTTTTTCTTTTTCCGATTGTTGCGGCATATCCCAATAAAACCATTCTCTGCATTGGGCTCGTCTGATGTAAACCGTGGAAAAAGCGAATCAATTCAGCAAATTTAACGAATGTAAAAAGATAAAGCCTTAATGTCGGTGCCGAAACATCGGGTAGGGTGGGTGAGCTGCCTTCATTCCAGGCTTGGCATCTCCACTATCCATTGTTTGCGTACGAATATTGCGGTGGGCGGGAAATGAAAATACGCAGTTTCCTTTACGTTTGCTTGGCATGCGTTGGCGCGGTCGCTTCGGTTCCGGCGACTTGGCTTGCGGTGCAGGAAATCAACTCGGCCGGTCGGGCGTCAGCCGCCAGGGACGTGGTTGACGTGCTCGGCGCCGCCACCGCTGTGAACGAGTCGATGGCGCTTGAGCGTGGCGTCGTCAACCTGCCGCTGACGGCAGGGACGGCGATCGATGACGCCGGCCGGGACTCCCTCAAGAAGGCCCGCGCGCAGTCTGACGCCGCGCTCGCCCGCTACGTTGCCGCCGCCAGGGCGCTGGGCGACCCCAAATCCACCGACGAGACCGCTGCCTTGGGCAACAGTCTGGCGACCGTCCGCACCCAGGTCGACGGCTGGCTGGTGAAGGACCGGGCCGGCCGCCCGGCGGATGCCTCGGCGCAGTTCTTCGCCGGCATGGTCAAGGTCACGAGCCAGGTCGGGGTGACGATGAACCGTCTTGGCCATCGTTTGAACGACCTCGATTCGACCGTCGGCGACCGGGCCGATATCGCGGTTCGCGCCGCCCAACTGCGGGAGATGGCCGGCCAGCAGTCGGTCCTCTATCTGCGCGCACTCGGAACCGGCAAGCCGATGACCCCGGAAGCCGAAGCGGAGGCGATGACGCTGGAGGGGCGGATCTCGGCCAATTGGGAGTCGGTCGAGGACGATATCGTCACCGGCGAGATGGAGCCGGCCCTGCGCACGGCGCTGGAGACTGCCCGGAAAGGCTATATTCAGGGTTTCGGCGGCTTCAAGACCCGCGTTCTGACCGCATCGCGGGCCGGCAAACCCTATGACCTGGACGGTGCGGAATGGCGCCGCTCGGCCTCGCCCCTGCTGCAGGACCTCCTGGTGATCCGCGACGCCGGCTTCACTGTCGGGCGGGAACTGGCCGACAGCCATCATGCCTCGGCTCTGCGTCATCTGATGCTGGCGGCCGCAATCATCGTCGCCGGGCTCGGCGCATTGCTGGGTGTGGCGGTTGCGATCACGCGCCGGGCCTCGCGCCCGATCGTCGAACTGGCCCGGATCGTCGGTGCGATTGCCGGCGGGCGGCGTGACCTCGACGTCCTCCACCGGAACCGCTCGGATGAAATCGGCGAGATGGCCGCGGCAATCGACGTGCTGCAAACCAGCGCCCGCGAGGCCGATGCCGCCGAGGGCCGCCGCCGGACGGAGCTGGAGCAGCGCGAGGAGAACCGGCGCACCATGGAACGGGCGACGCAGGATTTCGTGGCGCAGCTCGAATCGGTGGTCGGACATCTGTCCGCCACGGCGGACTCCGTGCGCAGCAACTCCGAACGCCTGTCGTCGGCCGCGGAAAGCGCCTCGTCCCTCTCGTCCTCCGTGGCATCCGCATCGGAACTGGCCAACGGCAACATCCAGACGGTGGCGACCGCCGCGGAGCAGCTGCAATCCTCCATCGGCGAAATCAGCCGCCGGATCGACGATGCGTCCCGGATCGCCCAGGACGCGGTGCGCGAGGCCGGCAGCACGGCCGGGATCGTCGCGACCTTGGCCGACCGTGCTGCCGGCATCGGCTCGGTGGTCGATATGATCAGCTCCATCGCCTCCCAGACCAATCTTCTGGCGCTGAACGCCACCATCGAAGCCGCCCGGGCCGGCGAAGCGGGCAAGGGATTCGCCGTCGTCGCCAGCGAGGTGAAGAATCTGGCCGGTCAGACCGCGAAGGCCACCGACGACATCCAGCTTCGCGTCGGTGAGATTCGCGACGTCAGCGGCAGTGCCGTGACCGCCATCGACGCCATCAGCCGCACCGTCGCCGCGATCAGCGAGGCGGCGTCGGCCGTCGCCGCCGCGGTGGAGCAGCAGAACGCCGCCACCCGCGAGATCGCCCGCAACATCCAGGCCGCCGCCCAGGGCACCGTGGAGGTGTCCGGCAGCATCGGGCAGGTCGCTTCCACCGCCGAAAGCACGCGTGTCGCGTCCGGAGAGCTGCTGACCGCGTCCCGCGGCCTGTCGCATGAGGCCGGAACCCTGCGTACGACCGTCGATGGCTATGTGAACCGCCTCAAAACCGCTTGATCCGGCAAAAACGGGGAGGGAAGCGGCGGTTTCCTGCCAGGTTGCGGCTTGGAAACCGCCCTTGGGGGTTGTCACCCCCTTGAAGGCCGCAGGGCCGTGTGCCACGTTAGTCGGGTGCCGTAGGCGATCCCCGCGCTCAACCCGAGGCGGGGGCTGTGTCAGGCCCAGTCCGGGCTGGCGGCGATCCATTCATTGAGGCCCTGCCCATGATCGAACTCTCCCGTGGTGCCCTCTACCCGGTCCTGCCGCTGCGCGACATCGTGGTCTTCCCCCACATGATCGTGCCGCTGTTCGTCGGGCGCGAGAAGTCCGTGCGCGCGTTGGAAGACGTGATGAAGGATGACAAGCAGATCCTGCTCGTCACCCAGAAGAACGCCGCGCAGGACGATCCGACTCCGGCCGACATCTACAGCGTCGGCACCGTCGGCACCGTGTTGCAGCTGCTCAAGCTGCCGGACGGGACCGTCAAGGTGCTGGTGGAAGGCGGCCAGCGGGCCGCCATCACCAAGTTCGCCGACAATGAGGAGTTCTTCCAGGCCCAGGCCGAGCTGGTCGAGGAAAAGACCGGCGAGAACCAGGAGCTGGAGGCGCTGAGCCGCGCCGTCGTCTCCCAGTTCGAGCAGTACATCAAGCTGAACAAGAAGATTCCGCCGGAAGTGCTGGTCTCGATCAACCAGATCGAGGAAGCCGGCAAGCTGGCCGACACCGTCGCGTCGCATCTGGCGCTGAAGATTCCGGAAAAGCAGCAGCTGCTGGAATGCGCCACCGTGTCGGAGCGTCTGGAGCGGGTCTATGCCTTCATGGAAGGCGAGATCGGCGTGCTGCAGGTGGAAAAGCGCATCCGCAACCGCGTCAAGCGGCAGATGGAGAAAACTCAGCGCGAGTACTACCTGAACGAGCAGCTGAAGGCGATCCAGAAGGAACTCGGCGAGACCGAGGATGGCCGCGACGAATCGGCGGAGCTTGAAGAGAAGATCAACAAGACCCGCTTCTCCAAGGAAGCCCGCGAAAAGGCGCTCGCCGAGCTGAAGAAGCTGCGGTCGATGAGCCCGATGTCGGCCGAGGCCACCGTGGTCCGCAATTACCTGGATTGGATGCTGTCCATTCCGTGGAAGAAGCGCACCAAGGTGAAGCGTGACCTGAAGCTGGCCCAAAAGGTGCTGGACGACGATCATTACGGTCTGGAGAAGGTCAAGGAGCGCATCCTTGAGTATCTCGCCGTCCAGAACCGCATGAACAAGGTCAAGGGTCCGATCCTCTGCCTCGTTGGACCGCCCGGCGTCGGCAAAACCTCGCTCGGCAAGTCGATCGGCAAGGCCACCGGCCGCAACTTCGTCCGCATGTCGCTGGGCGGCGTCCGTGACGAGGCCGAGGTCCGCGGCCACCGCCGCACCTACATCGGCTCGATGCCCGGCAAGGTCATCCAGGGCATGAAGAAGGCCAAGTCCTCCAACCCGCTCTTCCTGCTGGACGAGATCGACAAGCTCGGCGCCGACTGGCGCGGCGACCCGTCGTCGGCCCTGCTGGAGGTTCTGGATCCGGAGCAGAACGGCACCTTCAACGACCATTACCTGGAGGTCGATTACGACCTGTCCGACGTGATGTTCGTCTGCACCGCCAACACGATGCGCATGCCGCAGCCGCTGCTGGACCGCATGGAGATCATCCGCGTCGCCGGCTACACCGAGGACGAGAAGGTCGAGATCTCCAAGCGCCACCTGATCGAGAAGCAGATCGAGGCGAACGGCCTGAAGAAGGGCGAGTTCACCATCTCCGACGATGCGCTGCGCGATCTGGTCCGCTACTACACCCGGGAAGCCGGTGTCCGCTCGCTGGAGCGCGAGATCGCCAACCTCTGCCGCAAGGCGGTGAAGGAGATTCTGCTGAAGTCGGGCGGCAACGCCAAGGTCGCGGTCACCCGCCGCAACCTCGACAAGTATGCCGGCGTCCGCCGTTTCCATTATGGCGAGGCGGAGCTGGAGGATCTGGTGGGCGTCACCACCGGTCTGGCCTGGACCGAGGTCGGCGGCGAGCTGCTGTCGATCGAGGCCGTCGGCCTGCCCGGCAAGGGCCGCGTCACCACAACCGGCAAGCTGGGCGACGTGATGAAGGAATCGGTCCAGGCGGCCGAGAGCTACGTCAAGTCGCGCGCCATCGCCTTCGGCATCAAGCCGACGCTGTTCGAGAAGAAGGACATCCACGTCCACGTTCCCGAAGGCGCCACGCCGAAGGACGGCCCGTCGGCCGGTGTCGCCATGGCCACCTCCATCGTCTCGGTGCTGACCGGCATTCCGGTGCGCAAGGACGTGGCGATGACGGGCGAGATCACGTTGCGTGGCAGGGTGCTGCCGATCGGTGGCCTGAAGGAGAAGCTGCTGGCCGCCCTGCGCGGAGGCATCAAGCATGTGCTGATCCCGAAGGACAACGAGAAGGATCTGGCGGACATCCCGGACAACGTGAAGCGCGGGCTGGACATCATGCCCGTCGGCACGGTGGATGAGGTGCTGCGCAACGCGCTCGTCCGTCCGCTGGAGCCCATTGAGTGGACTGAGCCGGAGGTCGATGCGGCCGCGGCCAAGGCCCAGGAGAAGGGTGCCGACGGCGAGGCTCTGCGTCACTGATCCGGGAGCGGCGGTCGCGATCGGATCGTGACCGCCACCCGTTGACGTGACTTTTGGGACAAGAGCCGCTTTGCCGCCCGTCGGGAATTGACGGGCGGCAAGCGCTGTGCTTATCCTTTGCTTCCAAAAAGTCGTGGACGAAAAGTCCTGGGGCGGCTTTTGTCTTTCAGTATTTGCTGAATTTCGAAGGGGGATTGCGTGAACAAGAACGATCTCGTGGCGCATGTTGCCGAAGCGTCCGGTTTGTCCAAGACCGACGCCACGAAGGCCGTCGACGCCGTGTTCGACAGCATTGCCGAATCCTTGAAGAACGGTGATGAGGTCCGTCTGGTCGGCTTCGGCACTTTCGCGGTCGCTGAGCGTCCCGCGACCGAAGGCCGCAATCCGCGCACCGGCGAGAAGATCGACATTCCGGCGTCCAAGCAGCCGAAGTTCAAGGCCGGCAAGACCCTGAAGGACGCCTTGAACTAAGCGCCTATCAGCGCTTGAAGTTTTTGGCCCGCTCAGGGCATAGTGCGGCCGGCCGGGCACCAACCCGGCCGGCTTGCTTTTCAGTGCGAAGGCTTGTCCAGTTCGGGCGATTAGCTCAGCGGTAGAGCGTCTCGTTTACACCGAGAATGTCGGGGGTTCGATCCCCTCATCGCCCACCAATTTTTTCAATGACTTAGCTGCCATGCCAAAGCCCCTCGCAGGGGCTTTCGTCGTTTCGGGGCAACAGTCGGGCCGCGCTTATCGGGGAGCAATGTAAGAAGGGCTGCGGTCTGGCATTGTTCCTCCAATAGGATCGCCGCGAGGTGCATGAATCTCATGCTTTCGCGAACTGCTCAATCGGATGGCGGAGACCCGCGGCTTTCGCGGGGATAATCATCACGGTCAGGGCTGCCAGCAGGACGAAGATCCCGCCAACTCCGGCCAGCATGCCCGGCACTTCGCCGAATAGAAGCCAGCCCATTATGGCTCCGACCGGTACGCCAAGCAGATCCAGAGGCGCCAGGAGGCCGACGGGAGCCAGAGCGAAAGCGCGAGCGGCGAAAAGCTGCGCACCGGCGGCGCACAGCCCCAGCACAACAAGAACCGGCCAATCCGCGATGGGCGGCATCACCCATACCGGCAGGGCGGCTGGAAGTGTGCCGATGACGGCGACGGCGCTGTAGATCAGGACGATCAGCGGCGCCGAATTGGTGCGGGTGAGCCTGCGGACAGCTGTCTGCGATCCGGCGGAGGCCACGGCGGCGGCCAGGGCGGCCAGGATACCGATGCGCGATTCAGGAACCTGCATCTCCGGCCAGGACGATAGGAGGACGCCCGCGAAGCCCAGCACGACGGCGCTCCACACCAATGCTCCTGATCTTTCCCCCAACATCCACCGGCCGGCGATGGGCATCATCAATGTCCGGCTGATGTAGAGAACCATCGCCAATGCCAACGGCAGGACGGTGACGGCATAGAGCAGGCCAAAGATCGCTACCACCCCCAACAGGCAGCGGATGGCGTGTCCCCGCAAATCCCGGGCCCGTTTGAGGTCGGCCAGAAGCCGCCATGTTCCTGCCACCATGACCGCGGCGACCAGAGACCGGATGAACGTCGTCTCTATGGCCGGAAGCTTCGTTCCAAGCAGTTTCGCCGCAGCGCTGCCTGCACAGAATGCGACAACGGAGCCCACAGCCCATGAAGCGGCGGCTATGCTGCCATTCGTTGCGATTCGCATGCTTCAGGCCTTTTTTCACACCAAGCGAGCATTGCTGGTTGTGCAATTACTTCTTGCGACATTACGCGCCACTTTCTACACGTTGCGCGACAGCAACAGTTTTGGTGTGCAAGTCTCGAAAATTGCCGTTCGGTGGCAAAATTGCCATTTCGATGGTGCCACCCGTGAGTAGCGTTGGCAATGTGGATCTGCCGCCCGAGAGCTGCGGAAGCCCATGGCCACAACCGAGATCCCGACAGCGCTTTCTGACTTGATCGACATCGCGGCCGATGTGCGGGGAGCGATCCCGATTTATTAACGGGACGCCGTCATGTTCGCGAATTCAGAAGCTCGGGAGCTGCATCGCCAGCACGACTGGTCCACGGTCATCACGTTCGACGATATTTTTCAAGTCGGCGTCCAGCGCGGCCGGATCACCGAGCCGGCCATCCTTGCCGACCCGGAAGCACACCTCGCTTACGCAAAGATGGCGCGGGCGAGAGAACGGAGCCTCCAATTTCGCCGCTACTACGACGGTGTTCCGTATGACCGGTATCACATCGGGCTGAATGCGCGACTGGAACGCGCAGATCTGGGTGCCGGTTCGGCGTTCCCTGTACGATGTCGACGACTCGTCCGTGCCAAGTCTGCAGGCGCTTTCGATGGGCAACCGGGCTCAGGCGACGATTGCGGCGTCGCTGGAGCGGATGGGAGTGGCTGCGGCGGTCGTAACCGCCGATGCCCGGCTCGTCGACAGCTCTTCTTTCATGGTGCGCCGTCTGCGCATCGGCGGTGTGCTGGAGCGCGGCCGGCCTGGGCAATTCGAACTTGGGCGCGCGTGGGAGGCTGTCGTATGGAGCCGCGGCCATAAGATCCCGCGATAACCTCCGCGTTGCGAATGCGCCGGGTGGGCGCCCCTTGTTACGGTTGCCGTTCGCCGCAGGGGGGCGGCTGGTCCTTCATGCCGACATAGCCTTGCTTGGCGTCGTAGAGGAACTGGTGCTGCCGCAGGAAGTGGCGGCCGGTGTTGATGAAGGGCGCCTTCTTGGGAGTGGGGGGGCGGTTCGGTGCTGGAGGGGATCACCGCGGCATCATCCAGTCGCCGGGATATTGCGCATAGGGGGCCAGCTTGGCGAAGCGGAAGCCCGACCTGTTCTCGGCGGTCCGTCCGACTATCGCCGAAAACGCGTCAATCCAGGCAATGGCTCAACCGTTGACGTGGCCATCGAAAGGGTGTCAGCCGGCGTGCTGATCCAGGAAACTGCGGCATTGGTCGAAATCGCGCAGGCACGGGTCGGGCAGGGCGATGCCCTTGCGTTCGGCGAGACTGCGGGCGAAGGCGATCATGCGCTCGGTCGGTTCGCGCCGACGCCGTGCATCGGAACTGGGCACATCGGCAACCGGAGTGCTTTCCGCAACGGCGGCAGCCGGCGGGGCACTGCCATCGGCCTTTGCCTTGCGGGTGCGCCGCGGCTTCGGCGCCGTGGCTTCTCCATCGGTGGAAACCGTGGCTTTGCGCGTTCGCCGGCGCACCGGCTTCGCCGCGTCACCGGGTGCCGCTGGAGCGCCGCGGGCTGTTTTCCCCCTTGCGGTCGTGCCCCGGCGGGCGAATCGCGCCTTGGGGGCAGGCAGGCCGAGGTCGAGCGCGGTGCCGCGTTGTCCGACCAGCGCACCGATCAGCCGGTCGGCCTCGCTGGCGATGGCATCGATCACGCGGCGGAAATCGGCACTGCCGGTCACCACCTCGTCCAGCTTCATTTCCCACAGTGCGGTGGTGCCGGGATCGACCAGGGTCGGGGCGGCGGCGCGCAGGGTCTCGAACAGATGCAGGCCGGCCGGGGTCGGCACCAGCCATTTGCCGTCCGCCCCCAGCAGGTTCTGCTTGCGCAGACCCTTGATCACCTCAGCGCGGGTGGCCGGGGTGCCGATGCCCTTGGCCTCCTTCAGCCGGTCGCGCAGGGCCGGGTCCTCGACGAACCTCCAGGCGTTCTGCATGGCATCGACCAGCGTGCCTTCGTTGTAGCGTGGCGGCGCCTGGGTGCGCTTGGCCTCCACCTTGGGATCGCTCAGGTTCGCCGGTTCGCCGTCGGTCAGCGGCGGCAGGGTCTGCTCGGTCTCCTCCTCCGGCTTGCCATCGGATTCAGCCGAGCCGAAGGCGGCCTTCCAGCCCAGCTTCAACGGGATGCGGCCGACGGCGCGGAAGGCGACCGGCTTGGTACCTCCGGGCGTCGGCACCGGGACCGGCATGGTCACGCTGGTCTGGCGATACTCGTAATCCGGCATCACCGCTGCAAGGTACGACCGGCAGATCAGCGCGAACAGCCGCTTCTCGTCATCGGTCAGCCGGAAGAGCCGCGATTCCAGATCGTCCAGCACATTGACGTTGGGGATCACCGCATGGTGCGACACGCCTTCCAGCGCCTTGTCGCAGAAATGGCCGGACTTGCCCTTGCGGATCACCGGCCGGGAAATGTCCAGATGCGCGAAGCCGCGCAGCCGGGTCAGCGCCCCGACGATGGCCGGCGCATCGGCGATCTGGTTCTCCGACAAGTATCGCGCCTCGGCGCGCGGATAGGTGATGAGCTTCTTGCCTTCGCCGTCATACAGCTCCTGCGCCACCGCCAGCGTGCGATCGGCGGTCCAGCCCCAGCGCTGGCCGCAGGTCTTTTGCAGCGACGGCAGGTCGTACAGCTTGGGCGGCGCCTGCCGCTTCTCCTCCACCGTCACGGTCAGCGGGCCGCGGTGGTTGTCGGCGGCACGCGCGATGGCCTCGGCAGCGGCACGGTCCTTGATGCGGTCCTTCGGCGCCGGGGCATGGCGCATCTGGAAGCTGCCCTCCGCCACGGCGGCGGTCGCCACCACCTCGAAATAATCCTCCGGCTTGAAGTTGCGGATCTCCAGCTCGCGCAGGCAGACGATGGCCAGAGTCGGGGTCTTCACCCGGCCGATGCCGATGACGCCGCGGGTGCCGGGGGCCAGCAGGGTCTTGGTCGCCGTGCGGGTCAGCGACAGGTTGTAGATCTGGTCGGCCTGCTGGCGCGCCACCGCGGCCTCGTAGAGCGGCCGCATGCTGTCGTTCGGCTTCAGCGTGGCGAAGGCGTCGCGCAGGGTCTTGGGGTCCTGGGCTGTGAAAAGCGCGCGCCGCACCTTGCCGCGATAGCCGACATGCTCCAGGATTTCCTGGCCGATCAGCTGGCCCTCGCGGTCGCAGTCGGTGGCGAGGATCACCTCGTCGCAGCCGCGCAGCGCGGCGGTGATCGCCTGCAGCTTCGCCGCCTTGTTGCCGCCCTGGTCGGGGCGGGTCGGATAAAGACCGTCCGGTTTCAGCAGGGTCGGCGACCAGCGCTTCCAGGCGGGATCGACCTCGTCAGGCTCGGCAAGCCGCAGCAGATGGCCCTCGGCCGGCAGGATGCGGCCGTAGCGGTCGCCCAGGGCCGCGCGCAGGTCCTTCGCCTGGCTGGATTTCTCGGTGATGATCAGCGTCGCCATGCGCCGGAGGATACGGGATTGAAGGAAACGGAGCAAGAACATGCGCGTGGCCGGCGTGGATTTCGCCACGGTGCTGTTGCCGCAGCCTTGGCCGGCCTGACGATACTGGCCGGCGTGCCCGCGGCCCATGCGGAGCGGCCGCTGCTGCCCGGTGTTGGCCCGGATGACCGGCGTGCGCCGGTCGACGCGGCCGCCGATCCCTGGCGCAGCGTGGTGCGGGTGCAGACCAATCTGGCCGGACGCTGCACCGGGGCGCTGGTCGGCCGGCGCACGGTGGTGACCGCCGGTCATTGCCTGTTCAATCCGCGCACCCGGCGCTTCCTCCAGGCATCGTCGCTGCATGTCCTGTTCGGCTATGACCGCGGCGAGTTCACCCGCCATGTCACGGTGGCGCGGGTGGTGACCGACCCCACTTACGACCCCGCGGCGGCGACGCCCATGCTCGGCGGCGACTGGGCGGTTCTGACCCTGGCGGAGCCGGCGCCGGATCAGGTGCCGCCGCTCCCCGTCAGCGTGGCGCCGCTGCGGCCCGGCACGCCGTTGATGCTCGGCGGCTACAGCCAGGACCGGGCGCAGATCCTGATGGCCGACAGCGCCTGCCGTCTGCTGGGGGAAAGCGGCGGGCTTCTTGTGCACGACTGCGACGCCACGCGCGGGACCAGCGGCGGGCCGCTGCTGGTGCGGACGGTGGGCGGCGGCGGGGTTAATGGCATCGGGGCGAATGGTGGGGCGAGCGGAGGGGGGTGGGCGGTCGCCGGAGTCGGCGTCGCCGCCGGAAACGCACCGGCCGTTCGCAATTTTGCGGTCCCGTCCGCGCATTTCGCCGCACTTTTGGCGAAGGATACCGCCGCGGGTCAGCCCTGAGCGGCGGATGCGCATTTTTTTCTTCGCGCGCGGCCCCGAATGGCATAGACGTACCCGCATCTATTTCAGCCCCCTCCCCGGAACCCGGAGTCTTTCCGTCATGTCGATCCAGCGCTTCCACACCGGACCGCGCATGAGCCAGATGGTCGTCCACAAGGACACGGTCTATCTCGCCGGTCAGGTCGCCGACGAGCCGACGCCCGACGTCGAACGTCAGACCATCCAGATCCTGGCCCAGATCGACGCCCTGCTGGCGGAAGCGGGCAGCGACAAGAGCAAGCTGCTGTCGACCACCATCTATCTGGCCGACATCGCCAGTTTCGGCGCGATGAACAAGGCCTGGGACGCCTGGGTCGATCCGGCCAATCCGCCGGCCCGCGCCACGGTGGAAGCCAAGCTGGCCGCACCCCAGTATCTCGTTGAAATTCAGGTCACCGCTGCTAAATAAGGCGGCGGAAACGGGGCGACCCGGCAGCCTCGGTTGGGGTGTGCCGGCGTGGCCCGAACGCTGTGAGGGCCGCGCGCTTCAATATTCCGACAAATTGCTTGTCGGTTTACGGAATGTTAATGACGCCTTAACAGATCGCCCGTAAAACCCCGACCAACCTCTGCCGCCGAAGCGGACGACCCCTGACGGTCGCGCTTCGGTTGTCGCGTTACTGCAATGGAACCGCAACATGCCGCGCCAAACGCCACTGTCTGACATTCGGAACATCGGCATCATCGCCCACGTCGACGCGGGCAAGACGACGACCACCGAGCGCATTCTGTACTACACCGGTCGCAAGCACACGATCATCGACGTCCACGAGACGAAGGATCTGAAGACGTCGACGACGACCGACTACATGGAGCAGGAGCAGAAGCGCGGCATCACCATCCAGTCGGCCGCGGTTTCGACCTTCTGGCGCGAAAAGAAGATCAACGTCATCGACACCCCGGGCCACGTCGACTTCACCATTGAGGTGAACCGTTCGCTGCGCGTGCTCGACGGCGCGGTCGTGGTGTTCGACGGCGTCGCCGGCGTGGAGCCGCAGTCGGAGACCAACTGGCGTCTGGCCGACAACTACAACGTGCCGCGTATCTGCTACGTCAATAAGATGGACCGTTCGGGCGCGAACTTCCAGCGTTGCGTCAGCATGATCAAGGCGCGCCTGAACGCCCGCCCGGTCTGCATCCAGGTCCCGCTCGGCTCGGAAGACAACTTCCGCGGCATGGTCGATCTGGTCGAGATGAAGGCGTATGTCTGGTTCTCGGACGACAAGGACGCCAAGTGGGAGATCTGGGAGATCACCGACGATCTCGCCCAGAAGCTCAACCTGACCGTCAAGGAAGACCTGGACAACATCGCCAGCATCCCGGCGCTCCGCGCCGAGCTGGTCGACACCGCGCTCGAGCAGGACGACGCGGCGATGGAAGCCTACCTGGAGTCGGGTGAGGATCCGTCGCCTGACGTGCTGCGCGCCTGCCTGCGCAAGGGCACCATCACCAGCGCCTTCACGCCGGTGCTCTGCGGCTCGTCCTACAAGAACAAGGGCGTCTGCCAGGTTCTGGACGCGGTCGTCGATCTGCTGCCGGCCCCGACCGACGTCGAGGCGATCAAGACGGTGGACGAGGACGGCAACCCGAACGGCGAGCGTCTCAGCTCCGACGACGCGCCCTTCTCGGCGCTGGCCTTCAAGGTGCTGAACGACACCTACGGCTCGATGACCTTCGTCCGCGTCTATTCGGGCGTGCTGACCAAGGGCATGTCGATCCTGAACTCGACCCGCGGCAAGCGCGAGAAGATCGGCCGCATGGTCGAGATGTACGCGAAGGACGCCAACCCGATCGAGGAAGCCCGCGCCGGCGACATCATCGCGCTCGTCTCCCTGCAGGAGACCGAGACCGGTGACACGCTGTGCGACTCCTCCGCGCCGGTGATCCTGGAGCGCATGCGCTTTCCCGACCCCGTCATCAGCGTCTCGGTCGAGCCGAAGACCAAGGGCGAGCAGGAGAAGTTCTCGATCGCGCTCGGCAAGATGGTCCGCGCCGATCCGTCGCTCCGCCTGGAGACCGACCGTGAAACCGGCCAGACCATCCTGCGCGGCATGGGCGAGCTGCACCTGGAAGTGACGCTCGACCGCATGCGCACGGAGTTCGGCGTGGAAGGCAACATGGGCAAGCCCCAGGTCGCCTACCGCGAGACGATCACCAAGCCTGTCGAATACACCTACACCCACAAGAAGCAGACCGGTGGTTCGGGCCAGTTCGCCGAGGTGAAGATCGTCTTCGCGCCGCGCGAGCGGGGCGAGGGCTTCGAGTTCCTCGACGAGACGGTCGGCGGCACGGTTCCGCGCGAATACGTTCCGTCGGTCAAGAAGGGCCTGGAGATGCAGAAGGAAGACGGCGTCCTCGCCGGCTACCCGACTGTGGACTTCAGCGCCCGCCTAGTGGACGGCAAGTACCACGACGTCGACTCGAACGCCCTGACGTTCGAAATCGCCGCCAAGGCCTGCTTCCGCGAGGCTTTGCCGAAGGCCGGTCCGATCCTGCTCGAGCCGGTCATGAAGGTCGAGATCGTCACCCCCGACGATTACCTGGGCGACGTCATCGGCGACGTGAACCGTCGTCGCGGCACCGTCCTGGGCCAGCTGGAGCGTGGTTCGAACATCGCCGTCGAGGCCAATGTCCCGCTGAACGAAATGTTCGGCTACATCGGCCAACTGCGCGGCATGACCTCGGGCCGTGCGTCCTACACGATGGAGTTCAGCCACTACGAGCCGGTGCCGCGCAACGTCACCGATGAAATCGTGGCCGGCCGCAACAAGGCCGCCTGATCGCCTGGCTCCGACTTTTCGGAGCTGGCAATCGGGAGACATCCGGTAAAGCAGACGGCCGGCGGAGCGATCCGCCGGCCGTTCGCCGTTTCAAGGGACGGAGGATGGAAACAGGGGCATAAGGCCTTCCGTTCCAGGCGGATCCGTCGTCTGCACCGATGGCATACGGGACATAGGTCGGCGGCCTAAGGCACCGGGACGGCGGCCAATGACCAATTCATTATCGTTTTGCAACCAAAAAATAGTTGGCAGTTCGGCGAATCCGTGCCCAAATTTGGAGCATGACGATTCGACGCTTCTTTTCCTTGACTGTGCTTTTGACGCTGACCCTCGGGGTGCCGGCCGGGGCAGGGCAGGGGAACATGCGTCTGGACAGTCTTTTCCAGGCTTTGAACACCACCACCGACGCGACATATGCCGAATCGGTGGAGGAGCATATCTGGGACTTCTGGCTCGATCATCCCGACCCGGTGATGGTGCGCGACATGCGCGCCGGGGTGAACAGCCTGAACGGCGACGACTACGATTCGGCCCTGCACGCCTTCGACGCCGTGGTCGCCCGCGATCCGTCCTATGCGGAAGGTTGGAACAAGCGCGCCGCCACCCACTACATGCTGGGCGACTACCGCGGCGCCATGTTGGATCTGCATCACGCGCTGTCGCTGGAGCCCCGCCATTTCGGAGCGCTGGTGGAGTTGGGGTTGGTCTATCTGGCTTTGGGCGACGAGAGGCCTGCTTTGCGTGCCTTCGACGCGGCGCTGAAGATCAATCCGCATCTGGCGCGGGTTCGGGCGCAGGCTGACGCGATCCGCAATCGCCGGGCGGGAACCGATCTGTAACGGTCATGCCGGATCTTTCGTTCGCTGTCCTGGCCTTGTTGCAGCCTGTCCCGATCGTTGTTCGGGTTCTGATTCCCGCCGAATGACCGGCGGCCGGAGCGCTTCCGGTAATCGGCCTTGACAAGTTCCAGGGTTTTCCTATAGTCGCACCCTCTCGCTGCCCTGCGTGGGTGGCGGGTAACATTGTGCGTTCCCGGTCCCGGTCTTGTGTCGGGCGGGATTTGCTCGGTGTGTAGGCGGCCCGACGGGCTGCCGTTGAGATATCGAGACTGAGGAGAGTAGCGTGGCGCGTATTGCTGGCGTCAACATCCCCGCGCAGAAGCGCGTGGAGATTGGGTTGACCTACATCCATGGCATCGGCCCTTTCAAGGCCAAGGAAATCTGCGCGAAGCTGGAAATCCCGGCCGAGCGTCGCGTGAACGAGCTGACGGACGACGAAGTCCTGAAGATCCGCGAGACCATCGACGCCGACTACCGCGTCGAGGGCGATCTTCGTCGTGAAGTCGCGATGAACATCAAGCGTCTGATGGACCTGGGCTGCTACCGCGGCCTGCGTCACCGCAAGGGCCTGCCGGTCCGCGGCCAGCGCACCCACACGAACGCCCGCACCCGCAAGGGTCCGGCCAAGCCGATCGCCGGCAAGAAGAAGTAAGAGGACGAACGCAAAATGGCCAAGCCCTCCGCCGCTTCTCAGCGCCTGCGTCGTCGCGAGCGCAAGAACATCACCGCCGGCGTCGCTCACGTGAACGCCTCGTTCAACAACACGATGATCACCATCACCGACGCACAGGGCAACACCATTGCCTGGTCGTCGTCGGGCACCATGGGCTTCAAGGGTTCGCGCAAGTCGACGCCCTACGCCGCCCAGGTCGCTGCCGAGGACGCTGGCCGCAAGGCTCAGGAACACGGCATGAAGACCCTGGAAGTCGAAGTGAAGGGTCCGGGTTCGGGGCGTGAGTCCGCTCTCCGCGCCCTGCAGTCGATCGGCTTCCAGATCACGTCGATCCGCGACGTCACGCCGATCCCGCACAACGGCGTTCGTCCGCCGAAGAAGCGCCGCGTCTGATTCAGCTTTGTTTCCGCACCCGCGGGGACCAGCCATTCCGGGACAGGGGGCCGCAGCCATCGCGGCCCCCTCAGCATGGGAATGGCTCGGGCCCCGCGGGTTCGTGTTCACCCGATGGCATCTTGAGGTCGATCCGTGCTTCAGAAGAACTGGCAGGAACTGATTAAGCCGAGCAAGCTGGACATCCAGCCCGGTGACGACGCCGACCGCTTTGCGACCGTGGTCGCCGAGCCGCTGGAACGCGGCTTCGGTCTGACGCTGGGCAACGCGCTGCGCCGCATCCTGCTCTCCTCGCTGCAGGGTGCCGCCGTCACGTCGATCCACATCGACGGCGTGCTGCACGAGTTCTCGTCCATCCCCGGCGTCCGCGAGGACGTGACCGATATCGTCCTGAACATCAAGACGATGGGTCTGCGCATGGGCGGCGACGGCCCGAAGCGCATGCGCCTGCGTGCCGAAGGCCCGGGCGAGGTCAAGGCCGGCATGATCGAGACCGGTCCCGACATCCAGGTCATGGATCCGGAACTGATCATCTGCACGCTGGACAACGGCGCGCGGCTGAACATGGAACTGACGGTCGAGACCGGTAAGGGCTACGTCCCGGCCAGCCAGAACCGTCCGGAAGACGCGCCCATCGGTCTGATTCCGATCGACGCCCTGTTCTCCCCGGTCCGCAAGGTGTCCTACAAGGTCGACAATGCCCGCGTCGGGCAGGTCACCGACTATGACCGCCTGTCGATGACGGTGGAGACCAACGGTTCGGTCAAGCCGGACGACGCGGTGGCTCTTGCCGCCCGCATCCTGCAGGACCAGTTGCAGCTGTTCATCAACTTCGAGGAGCCGACGCACGCCGTCTCCGAGGAGAAGCACGAGGAGGTTCCGTTCAACAAGAACCTGCTCCGCAAGGTGGACGAGCTGGAACTGTCGGTCCGTTCGGCCAACTGCCTCAAGAACGACAACATCGTCTACATCGGCGACCTGGTGCAGAAGACGGAGGCGGAAATGCTCCGTACCCCGAACTTCGGCCGCAAGTCGCTGAACGAGATCAAGGAAGTGCTGTCCCAGATGGGCCTGCACCTCGGTATGGAAATCCCGAACTGGCCGCCGGAGAACATCGAAGAGCTGGCCAAGCGTCTGGAAGAGCCGTACTAAGCATCTCAGCATTTTGCCGCGCCCCTTCCGTCTCCGGGCGGGAGGGGCGCATTCCCCAGGGCCGCCACGGCCCGACCCGGCTGCCGTACCAGCATTACGACTGGGCGGCGGGGTTCACGATCGGCTCCCCGAGGGGGGCCATGCCATGAAGGAGGACCGCCATGCGTCACGGCGTTTCGGGACGTAAGTTCAGCAAGACCAGCAGCCACCGCAAGGCCATGTTCTCGAACATGGCGAACGCGGTGATCAAGCACGAGCAGATCACCACCACCCTGCCGAAGGCGAAGGACCTGCGTCCGATCGTCGACAAGCTGATCACGCTCGGTAAGAAGGGTGGCCTGGCCAACCGTCGTCTGGCTTTCGCCCAGCTGCGCGACAACGAGACGGTGACCAAGCTGTTCACCGTCCTGGCCGACCGCTACAAGGACCGTCAGGGTGGCTACAGCCGCGTCCTGAAGGCCGGCTTCCGCTACGGCGACGCCGCCGACATGGCGGTGTTCGAGCTGGTCGAGCGTGACGTTTCGGCCAAGGGTCAGAACTCCGGCCCGACGCAGGACGTCGCCGAGGCCGAAGGCGAGACCGCCGAGTAACATGACCGGCAATCGCGCCGGTCTCACGCCCTGTGCGGCATCGGGTCCCAGGGGCCCGTATCGCACAGGACGGGATCGCCGATATCGGTGATATATTAGGCCCTTCCTCCGGTTCACCGGAGGAAGGGTTTTCTCATTTGTGGCCGGTCAAATGTTGCGTTCTCTTTACACCCGCCTCCAGCGCCTGTCCGCCCGCGACGATGCCGTCTGGTGGATGTCGGCGATCTCCTTCGCCGAAAGCTCCTTCTTTCCATTGCCGCCTGACGTGATGCTGGTGCCGATGTGTCTGGAGAAGCCGAAGAGGCTGTGGTTCTACACCAACATCTGCGCCTTCGCGTCGCTGCTCGGCGGAATGCTGGGCTATGCGCTGGGCTTCTATCTGTTCGAGAGCGTCGGGCGGATGATCATCGACTTCTACAACGCGCAGGAGTCGTTCCAGCATTTCCAGGGGATGTTCTCCGAGTTCGGCCCCTGGTTCCTGATCCTGAAGGGGGTGACGCCGATCCCCTACAAACTGCTGACGATCACCGCCGGCTTCGCCCATCTCGACCTGACGGTCTTCATCCTCTGTTCCATCGTCGCGCGCTTTTCCCGCTTCTACATGATCGCCATCCTGCTGCACTTCTACGGCCCACAGGTTCAGCACATCATCGAAAAGCGCCTGATGCTGGTGGCCACCGTCCTGCTGGTCGTGGTGGTCGGCGGCCTCCTCAGCTTCAAGTTCGTCTGAACGCTCTGGAGTGCGATCGCTTCGGGCGGAAAAATGCCCGAAGCGTGGATCACACGGTTCCCACTATTCAGTCCGGCATGCCCTGGTCCTGGCGGTCGCGCCGGGATGGGGGCAGGGCGTCGCGGTCGGCGCGGTCGCGGCGCACGATCAGCACGATGGCGACCGCCACGAACAGACCGCCCAGCAGCGGCACGATCATCTCGCCCATGCCGATGTTGGGCAGTGCCAGCACGCGCGAGGCAAGCATGACGAGGCCGAGGACGAGCAGCGCAAGCAGCAGCCGCAAGGACCGGTGGCGCGGCGGGTTGCGTGTCGATCTGCCGTCCGATTCCGGTGTCATTTCAGTCATTCCCTTCTTGCTACGGTTATCGGCATAGTGGGGATCGAATGGGGGATGGTCCAGAGGGGTGTGGCATTCCGTCATGCCAAAGGCCAGTCCCACAACAAGAACAATAGGAGCCGTCGTGGCTATGTTCCGTCCGGTCCGTCTCGTTGCCCCGCTCGTGGCCGTGGCTCTGCTCGGTCTGTCGGCCTGCGCCGATCCGGCCTCGCGCCCCGCCGCCGGCCCGGCCCCCACCGTTACCGTGGTCCCGGGACCGTCCACCCCGCGCGCCGGCGCCGACGACCAGTCGCTGCGGATCGACGGGGGCACCGGTGCCGGCGCGTCCTGCCAGGCCCAGTGCGAGCGCAGCCACAATTCCTGCATGGACTCGGTCGCGGCCCGCAACCAGGGCGGCATCGACCGCACCGACTCGACCCCCTTCAGCCCGACCGACAATTGCAGCTACCAGCTGAAGCAGTGCTACCAGCGCTGCACCTCGGTGCGCTGAGGCGGCGGTTATGGCAAAGCGCGGCGAGTCAGGCGGGGATGCCGGGCTGTTCTCTGCGGCGGCTCCCCGTCCGCTCGCCGACCGGCTGCGCCCGCGCACGCTGGACGAGGTCGTCGGGCAGGACCATCTGCTGAAGCCCGACGGCCCGCTGGGCCGCATGGTCGCGGCGCGGCGGCTGGCCTCCATGATCCTGTGGGGGCCGCCCGGCTGCGGCAAGACCACCATCGCCCGCCTGCTGGCCCACAGCACCGACCTGCATTTCGAACCGCTATCGGCGGTGTTCTCCGGTGTCGCCGACCTGCGCAAGGTCTTCGACGCCGCGCGCGCCCGCCGGGTGGCGGGGCAGGGGACGCTGTTGTTCATCGACGAGATCCACCGCTTCAACCGGTCCCAGCAGGATGGCTTCCTGCCCTTCGTCGAGGACGGCACCGTCACGCTGGTCGGCGCCACCACCGAGAATCCGTCCTTCGAACTGAACGCCGCCTTGCTGTCGCGGGCGCAGGTGTTCGTGCTCAACCGGCTGGACGACACTGCGCTGGAAAAGCTGCTGTCGCGGGCCGAGGCGGAGATGGGTCGGCCGCTGCCGCTGGACGCCGATGCGCGTGCCGCGGTGAAGGCAATGGCCGATGGCGACGGCCGTTTCTGCTTGAACCTGTGCGAGGAGTTGTTCGCGCTTCCGGGTGAGACGATTCTCGACACCAATGCGCTCGCCGCCACCATCCAGCGCCGCGCCCCGCTTTACGACAAGTCGCAGGAAGGGCATTACAACCTCATCAGCGCCCTGCACAAGTCGCTGCGCGGCTCCGACACCGATGCTGCCCTCTACTGGTACAGCCGCATGCTGGACGGCGGCGAGGACCCGCGCTACATCGCGCGGCGTTTGACTCGCTTCGCGGTGGAGGATATCGGGCTGGCCGACCCCAACGCGCTGACCCAGGCGGTTGCCGCGTGGGAGGCCTATGAACGGCTGGGCAGCCCGGAGGGCGAACTGGCCCTGGCACAGCTGGTCATCTATCTGGGGACGGCGCCGAAGTCGAACGCCGGCTATACCGCCTACAAGGCGTCGGTGCGGGCGGCGAAGGAGACCGGCTCGCTGATGCCGCCAAAGCATATCCTGAACGCGCCGACCAAACTGATGAAGACCATCGGCTACGGCAAGGGATACGAGTACGATCACGACACGGCGGAGGGCTTCTCCGGCCAGAATTATTTCCCCGACGGCATGGCGCGGCGCGAGTTCTATCAACCGGTGGAGCGCGGTTTCGAACGCGATCTGCGCAAGCGGCTGGACTATTGGGCCAAGCTGCGCGAGCGGCGCGGAGAGGAATAGGGAAAGCAATTTCGCCCCGTCCTACGCCGACGCGCGGGACAGGGCGAATGGTTTGCCCGAAAACAAATGGCTTTTACGCCGCCATCCCATCGGCCGGGGCCGAGGCGATCAGGCGGTAATGGCTGGTGTCAGCGAGGACCGAACAGCTCAGGGTCTTCGAGACGCCCTCGTCCTCGGTGCTGACGACGCGGGCGTGGGGGATGCCCAGCAGGTTGACCGTTGCCGTCACCCGCCAACCGCGGCCGGCGGCGCTGCCGACCGGTTGGAAGACCTGCCCGATCTGGACATGCTTCTTGCTCATGACGGAAAACCCTCGGACGGCCGGTCACCCATGGGGGAGCCGGCCTGTTGCGCAAAACTCAACCGACAGTTAAGCGCAGCAACATGTCGCGATCAACAGGGAAACCGTCGAATATCCCACAGGCCGGTAACCGCACGGTGAAATGTCACGGCCTGCCCGCTTATCAGCAGCCCGATTTCGGCAGGGCCTCGATCTTTTCCAGCACGGCGTTGACGGTGAAATCGCCATAGTCGATCTGCATGGACTCGGCGATGCCGTTTTCCAGCAGATGCAGGCTCATCTCATATTCCGGTTGGGCCGAATCGCTCTGCACCGGGAAGAAGGCCATGCGGACCGGCCAGGCCTTGCCCACCTTCAGCAGCGGATCCTTGGCCGAATCCTTCGGCGCACCGGGCTTGCCAACGACGGTCGACACTTCGGTCGGGCCCTCCGCGTCGGAGCCGTCGAAGATGGTGCGGGTGAAGAAGGGCTCCTTGCGTTCGGCATGATCCAGGATCGCCAGCGTGTGGGCGGTCGGGAACATGGTGCCGGCCGGCAACTCCATCTCCTGCGGATCGGGTTTGGTGAACTGGGCGCTGCCGGCGCCGCCTTCGCTCAGGTTCGCCTCGCCGCGCACCTCCTCGTCGACCTCGCCGTTCACCAGCTTGCGGACGTTGAAGCGGTAGCGCAGACCGTTCTTCGCCTCCCACGTCGTGTAGTTGGTGTTCATCGCCATGTCCTCGCCCTCGCTGTAGACGAAGCGCAGCTGGAAGCGCTGCTCCGTCGTCCAGCCGTCGCAGGCGTCGGCCCATTCGAACATCATGCGGCCGCGGACGTCGCTGACCTTCGAGCCGTTGCGCGCCGACCCCAGCGACATGGCGTAGATCGCCCGGTGGGGCTGGATCTTGGCCGCCACCGCCGCCAGCGAGGTTGCGGCCGGCTGAGCCAGGACAGGGGAGGCCGCGAGAAGCGCACCAGCGGAAACGGCGGCTGCGAAGACCGCACCAACGGTTGCCGGAAGGGCAGAGAGACGGTCGAGCAAGACGGGATCCACAGGTGATTGACGGCTCTTGGTGGAGTATGGGTGTTTTTGCCGCGGTCCGAAAGGCCCGCCACCCGAATGTCCTATCAATGGAAGGGAACCGCCGGAATGACAAGCCCTGCCGAGGTTCAGCCCGTGACGCAGTCGGACAGTCCCGCCTCCGACTCCTCCGCCCGGCCCGTGCTGCTGCTGACCCGCCGCCTTCCCGACGCGGTGGAGGCGCGGGCGTCGTGCGACTACCGGGCGGTGCTCAACCCGGAGGACCGCGCCTTCAGCGGACAGGAGATCGCCGCCCGCGCCGCGGAGGTCGGGGCCGATGCCGTGCTCTGCTGTGCCGGCGACCGGCTGGACGCCGCCGCCATCGCTGCCCTGCCGCGGAGCGTTCGGGTGCTGGCGACCTTCTCGGTCGGCACCGACCACATCGACCTGGAGGCGGCGCGCGCCCGCGGCCTGACCGTCACCAACACGCCTGACGTGCTGACCGACGCCACTGCCGACATCGCCCTGCTTCTGCTGCTGGGCGCGGCGCGGCGCGCCTCGGAGGGCGAGCGGATGATCCGGGCCAACGCCTGGACCGGCTGGACCCCGACCCAACTGATGGGCACCCATGTCGGGGCCAAGCGGCTGGGCATCGTCGGCATGGGCCGCATCGGGCAGGCGGTGGCGGCCCGCGCCCGCGCCTTCGGCATGACGATCCATTACAGCAACCGCCGCCGCTTGGCCCCGGAGCTGGAGCTGGGTGCCACCTACCATGCCGACCCCGAGGCGATGTTGCCGGTGTGCGATGTCCTGTCGCTTCATTTCCCGGCCACGGCGGAAACCCGACATTGGCTGAACGCCGACCGGATCGAACGGCTTCCGCCCGGTGCCATCCTGATCAACACCGCGCGCGGCAGCGTGGTGGACGACGGCGCGGTGATCGACGCGCTGAAGCGGGGGCGCCTCGCGGCGGCCGGGCTCGACGTGTTCGAGAACGAGCCGAACCTGCATCCCGGCTACCGCAACCTGCCCAACACCTTCCTGCTGCCGCATCTGGGCAGCGCCACGGTGGAGACGCGGAACGCCATGGGGTTCAAGGCGCTGGACAATGTCGACGCGGTGACGGCCGGCCGGCCGGCGCCGGACCGGGTGGTGTGAAGGGTAGTGGAGCCTTTTGCCGGTCGCCCTCCGCTGCCCGGCATCCCCGGCAGGGATTTCCTGCCCCGAACGATTGGAGTGGGCAGAAGATGCCGGTCTGGTGGGAAAGAGGCTCCACCCCAGCCGAGTGATCCACCGGCGCAATCCGCCGGAAATGCATAAAATGCTTGGTATCTCCGGGGTGCGACGGGTTGGCACGGGGGTTGCTTAGAGGAAGGCGAAGTGTTTCGACCTTCATCAGAGGAGCCGACCCCATGAACGCCATCGTCGCCGCCCTGGACCTGAAGCATCACGCCGCCGACCGTTTCGACGTGCCGGCAGGCTGGTCACCGGTCGCGCTGGCCTCGCGCGTCGGGCTTCTGCGGGGGACCGAGCGCCAGACTCTGGACGAGACGATCGCGTTGCTCGCCGAAGCAAAAGATACGATCGCCGAGTTGCAGGAGCGTGTCGCCTACCTGGAAAGCCTGACGATGACGGACGAGCTGACCGGCCTCCTGAACCGGCGCGGCTTCTACAGCCACTTCCGGCGCGAACTGGCCTCGGCCCGGCGCAACGGCACCGCCGGCGGGCTGCTGGTCATGATCGACCTGGATGGCTTCAAGGCCATCAACGACACCCACGGCCATGTCGCCGGCGACGCCTATCTGCGGCAGGTGGCCCGGATGATCGTCGGCAATGTCCGGCAGGAGGATGTCGTCGCCCGGTTGGGCGGCGACGAGTTCGCCGTGCTGCTGACCAACACCGATACCGCCAACGGCCTCGCCCGTGCCCGCCAGCTGGCCGCCATCGCCGATGCCACCCATGTGGAGTGGGGTGGCCAGACCCTGCCGGTCCGCTTCTCCGTCGGCACCCAGCCCTATGGCGCCGAGGACAGCGAGGACGAGGTGATGCGCCGCGCCGACGCCATGATGTATGGCGCCAAGGGCGCCCGCCGCCGCGACGCCAAGCGCAAGGCGAAGCGGGCGGCCTGAGAAGGCAAGTCCTGCCCGCAGTTGCCGTTACGGACAATCGAGACCGCCCGCGTCCGCCGCGGGCGGTTTTCCGTTTTCCGACAGGGCGATCGCAGCCCGATAAGGGATGCTTGCCAGCGGTTCGGTAACGACTATTTAACCGTCGCGACCTAATCAGAAAGGGGGTATACCGGATCTGCGGTCCCGCAACCGCGCCTTCGGCCCGCCGGCCGGGGGAAGCGCGTCCGCGGTGCGCAAGGTGCGGCATCGGACCGCGTGAACGGGACAGCGTGAACGGCGGGGGTCACACCCAGGGAGGATGCATGCCAGCGGAGCCGTGCGGACCATTGGAGACCGGTGGTAAGCCGACCAAGACCGTCCTCATCGTCGAGGACAACGAGCTGAACATGAAGCTCTTTCATGACCTGCTCGAGGCGCACGGCTATGGCACGCTGCAGACCCGCGAAGGCATGGAGGCGATGCGTCTGGCGCGCCTGCATCGTCCCGACCTGATCCTGATGGACATTCAGCTGCCCGAAGTGTCGGGGCTGGAGGTCACCCGCTGGATCAAGGACGATCCGGAGTTGAAGAGCATCCCGGTCGTCGCAGTCACCGCCTTCGCCATGAAGGGCGACGAAGAGAAAATCCGTCAGGGCGGCTGCGAGGATTATGTGGCGAAGCCCATTTCGGTCGTGAAATTCCTTGAGACAGTCAAGAAGTTTCTCGGATAAGTCGCTTTCATCTGTACCAATTCTGCAGGATTTCCCTTCCGATGTCCGCGCGTGTCCTTGTTGTCGATGACGTTCTGCCCAATGTGAAGCTGCTCGCGGCAAAGCTGACGCGCGAATACTTCAATGTGCTGACCGCCTTCAACGGACCCGACGCGCTGGAGATGGTGCGGAAGGAATCGCCCGACATCGTCCTGCTGGACGTCATGATGCCGGGCATGGACGGGTTCGAGGTCTGCGAGAAGATCCGCTCCGACCCCGCCACCATGCACATTCCGGTGGTGATGGTCACGGCGCTGTCCGACATCGCCGACCGCGTCCGCGGGCTGGAGGCGGGAGCCGACGATTTCCTGACCAAGCCAGTGAACGACATCGCGCTGTTCGCGCGCGTCCGCTCGCTGGTGCGGCTGAAGATGATGATGGACGAGTGGCGCCTGCGCGAAACCACGTCGGGCCAGTTCGGCGTCATCGAGCGCAGCGGCACCATGCTGAGCGAATCCTTCGAGCGCGCAAGCGTGCTGGTGCTGGAGGATTCCGCGCTCGACCTCGAAAAGATCACGGACACGCTGGAGCGCGACCACAACACGGTGACCTCCGCCGACACCTGCGCCAAGGCGTTGGAGCGTGCGCTGGGCAACCCGCTCGATCTGGTGGTCGTCAGCCTGACCCTGCTGAACGAGGACGGGCTGCGGCTCTGCTCGCAGCTGCGCTCGCATGAGCGCACCCGGCAGGTGCCGATCCTGCTGATGGTCGACGACGGCGACCTTGGCCAGGTGGCGAAGGGGCTGGAACTCGGCGCCAACGATTACGTCATCAAGCCGGTCGACCGGAATGAGTTGCTGGCCCGCGCCCGCACCCAGATCCGGCGCAAGCGCTATCAGGAACGGCTGCGCTCCAATTACGAGCAGAGCCTGTCGATGGCGCTGACCGATAGCTTGACCGGCGTCTTCAACCGCCGCTACGTCAACGCCCATCTGCCCCGGCTGCTGGAGCGCGCCATCGACAGTCACAAGCCGGTGTCGGTGCTGATGTTCGACATCGACCACTTCAAGGTGGTCAACGACACCTATGGCCACGCCATCGGTGACGAGGTGCTGCGCGAGGTTTCCGCCCGCGCCAGCCGCAACCTGCGCACCTTCGACCTCGTCGCCCGGTTGGGCGGCGAGGAATTCATCGTCATCCTGCCGGACACCGACGGCGAAGCGGCGCTGATCGTCGCCGAGCGCCTGCGCTCGCGCATCGCCGATTTCCCCTTCGCCGTCTCGGCCGACCGCGGCGAGATCAACGTGACGGTGTCGATCGGCATCTCCATCGGCGGCCGGCTGGGCGATACCGCCGAGGGTCTGGTCCGCCGGGCCGACGAGGCGCTGTATGAGGCCAAGCGTTCGGGCCGCAACTGCGTGATCGCCGACGCCCGCGCCGACCAGTTGGAGGGTTGAGGGGCGGACCGGGCGTCCGCACCCCTTTTTCGTCCCCTTGCTGTCCCTGCTGCGCCGCACCATGTGGCAAAGCCGTTCCTTTCCACCGGCATCATCGGGGATCAGATGCTCGCCACCGCCAGCGGCGCCATCACCCATCTGGGCAGCAGCAGCCTTCTCGTTCCACTGTCCGCCCTCTATGCGACCGCGCTGTGGCGGCACCACTCGGCGCCGTTGGCGCTGCGCTGGCTGCTGGCCCTGGCGCTCTGCCTTGGCGCGATGGTCGTGCTGAAGCTGATCGGGCATGGCTGCGGCCTGCCGGACTTTCCGCTGTTCCCCTCGCTGTTCGCCGGCGACCGCTTCATCAGCCCCAGCGGCCACGCCGCCTTTTCCGCCGTCTTCTACGGGTCGGTGTCGGCGCTGGCCGCGCGCAATGCTGACTCGCGCTGGCTGCGCATCGGCCTGCCGCTGGCGGCGGTGGCGCTGGTGCTGGCCATCGGGGCCTCGCGCGTCGCCGTCTCGGCCCATTCCGGGGCGGAGGTGGTGGCCGGGCTGACCATCGGCGGGCTGTCGGCCCTGCTGTTCCTGTGGAGCAGCCGCAAGGACGGTGCCCCGCGGCTGCGCCCCTCTCCCTGGCTGGCGGGTGCGATGGTGCTCGGGCTCGCCCTGCTGGTCCATGCCGGCGACCCGTCCTTCGTGGAGGGGACCATCCGCTGGGCCGCCCATCAGATCGGCAGCGGGGCCGGCCTGTGCGAGCTGGCCGGCCGCGTCTTCCCCGGCAGCCGCGGATAAGTCACCAACCGGGGTGAAGCCGGCGGCATCCTGTGTTATGACGGACGGCCGCGCACGGTCCCGGCAACACGGCGCCGTTCACGTCAATGCTTAAGCCAAAGGCTTGCGCGGCGCCGCGTAAGATCCTATACCGACGCCCCGTTTCCGTTCCGTTCCATTTCCGCACCCGCTCCATCCAAACTGCCCTGGTCACCCCCGCACCGCATGTCGCTCTTCGATGCCTTGCCGCGTGGCCCTTCGTCGGGTGGCGCCGCCGTCCCCTTCGGTCAGGATGACCTGACGCGCGTCTTCGATGCCAAGACGCTGCAGCGCGGTCGCACGCTGATGATGACGGGTGCGGTGACGCTGGGTGCGCCCGGCAGCGACCGGATCGAGGCGGAGGTCAGCGACCTCGGCCGCCGGCTGTCGGTGACGGTGACCCCGGTGCAGGGCAAGCGCAGCGTAGTGCTCGACCGCACCTGTTCCTGTGGCCGCAACGCCTGCGCCCACATGGCGGCGGCGGCGATGCTGGCGCTGGAAAGCCGTCCGGAATGGCGCCGCGCCTCCCTGTTCGACGTGGCCGACGTGAAGGCGCCGCTCGCCCCGCCTCCTCCTCCGCCGGTTCCGGTCGCATCCCCGCCGGTCGCTACCGCCGCCGTGCAGCCATCGGCGCCTCCTCCTGTGCCGCCGGCTGCTCCCAAACCCCCGCTCACCCTGGTCCGCCCGCCGGTTGCACCGCCGGTCCGCAGCGTGGCGCCACCCCCGCCGCCACCACCCCCCGCCCCCAAGCCGGAGCCGGAGCGCAGCCTGCGCTGGATTCTGGAGCCGGGGCAGGGCGATGTCGCCTGCTATATCCTGGCGGAGTTCGTGGCCGAGGGTTCTGCCGACAGCAGCCCCGCCACGCCGCGCGACGTGCTGGCCAAGGCGCCGCGCTCGCTGGACGGCGATGCCGACCGCGCCATCGCCCGTCTGCTCGGCGGCGGCGGCACCGAGCGTACCCCCGTCGCCAAGAGCCGGGGCGAGGCGGTGGACCGCCTGCTGCGCCGTCTGCTCTCCACCGGCCGCCTGCGCTGGCGCGACGGCACCCCGCTGGCCGAGGCGCCGGGCCGCACCGTCCGCACCTTCCGCGACCCGGCCACGCGTAAGCTGCGCCCGACCGGCCTGCCCGAGCGCAGCGTGCTGGTGAAGGGCCAGTCCTACTGGTGCGTCGACAGCGCCACCGGCACCGTCTTCCCGGTCGATCTCCAGGTGGTGGAGGTGCCGAAGGCCAAACCGGTGCCGCCCGCCCCGCCGCCGCCGGTGCCGTCGAAGGCGAACCCGTCGCGCCTGTTCGGTCCGTCGCGCAGCGGTGTCGCGTTGATGCCGCGCATCGCTCCTCCACCTCCGTCAATTTCCACGCCCAGCTTCCGCGACAGCGGCATTCCCGGCGTGCGCAGCGGGGCGGCGGAGGCCGCGGCCATCGTCGAGCGCTCCCCCCGCATCATCGCCCGCCTTGGCCGCGTGGTGACGCCGGCCGATGGGTTGGTCGACGTGCTGCGCCTGTCCTTCGACTATGGCGAACCCGACAATGCGGTGGAGATCGAGCCCGACGACCAGCGCCAGTTCGCTCGTTACGAGGACGAATTCAACGAGGTCATCTTCGTCCGCCGCGACAAGGCCGACGAGCAGGCGGCGCTGGACCGGCTGTCCGGCCTCGGCTTCGCCCAGGCGCGGATCGAGCCGCCCAAGGGTGCCTTGAACGCCCGCGGCTCGCGTGTCCACTGGCTGACCGGGCGGGACGTCGAGGAGCGCTGGCAGTATTTCCTGACCAACGAGGTCCCCGCCCTGACCAAGGCCGGCTGGATCATGGAGGTCGGCGCCGATTTCGGCACCAAGGTGATCGAACCGGGCGCCGAGGTCGAGGTGGCGGTTCGCGATGCCGGCGACGGCTGGTTCGACCTGGATGTCGGTGTCGAGATCGACGGCGAGCGTCAGCCGCTGCTGCCGATCCTCGCCCGGCTGGTGGAGAAGGGCGGCCTGTCGAGCACCCGCATCATCGATGGCCGCGCCCACATCGTTCTCGACGACGGCAACGTCCTGGCCCTGCCGGCCGAGCGCATCGAGCGGCTGCTCAGCGTTCTGGAAGCGATGCTGGACAGCGGGCGCAGCAGCGGCGACCGGCTGAAGGTGCCCCTGGCCGAGGCCGATTCGCTGCTGGACATCGACGACCTGATTGCCCGGCGCGGCGACGAGACGGCGCAGATCGACGGCTATCTCCAGCGCCTGCGCGCCGACGAGATGCCGGGCGACATGACCCCGCCGCCGGGCTTCAAGGGTGAGCTGCGCGACTACCAGCGCGGCGGCCTCGCCTGGATGCAGAGCCTGCGCGCCAACAACGTTGCCGGAATCCTGGCCGACGACATGGGCCTCGGCAAGACCGCCCAGACGCTGGCCCACATCGCCATGGAAGAGCATGAGGGCCGGCTGACCGAGCCCTGCCTGGTGGTGGTGCCGACCAGCCTCGTGCCGAACTGGGTGGCGGAATCGGAACGCTTTACCCCGCATCTGCGCGTCGTCGTGCTGCATGGCATCGACCGTCACGGCAAGCTGTCGGAGATCGACCGCGCCCACATCGTGGTGACCACCTATGGCGTGGTGGCGCGCGACGTCGATCTGCTGAAGCGCCTGACCTGGCACATGATCGTGCTGGACGAGGCGCAGGCGATCAAGAATCCCGACGGCAAGGCGACCCGCGCCGTGGCGGCGCTGCCGGCGCGGCATCGGCTCTGCCTGTCCGGCACGCCGGTGGAGAACAATCTGGGCGAGCTGTGGAGCCAGTTCGCCTTCCTGATGCCGGGCCTGCTGGGCGACCGCAAGGAGTTCGGCAAGCGCTACCGCGTGCCCATCGAGAAGCGCGGCGACAACACCCGCGCCAACCTGCTGATGCGCCGCATCCGCCCCTTCCTGCTCCGCCGCACCAAGGAGGCGGTGGCGAAGGAGCTGCCGCCGAAGACCGAGGTGGTGGTGCGCATCGACCTGGAACGCGACCAGCGCGACCTCTACGAGACCATCCGCCTGTCGGTGAACGAGACGGTGCGCGCGGCGCTGGCCGCCAGCGGCAAGGGGCTGGGCCAGAACGCCATCGCGGTGATCGACGCGCTGCTGAAGCTGCGGCAGGTCTGCTGCGATCCGCGCCTGCTGAAATCCATCGCGGCCCTGGGCGGCAAGGCGCGGCCGAGCGCCAAGCTGCACGCCCTGACCGAGATGGTGAAGGAGATGGTGCCGGAAGGCCGGCGCATCCTGATCTTCTCGCAGTTCACCAGCATGCTCGACCTGATCAAGCTGGAGCTGGAGAAGGCGAGCATCCCCTATGTCGAACTGACCGGCCGCACGCTGGACCGTGCCGAACCGGTGAACCGCTTCCAGAACCGCGAGGTCCCGGTCTTCCTGATCAGCCTCAAGGCCGGTGGCCGCGGCCTGAACCTGACCGCCGCCGACACGGTGATCCACTACGATCCCTGGTGGAACCCGGCCGCCGAGGATCAGGCGACCGACCGCGCCTACCGCATCGGCCAGGACAAGCCGGTCTTCGTCTATAAGCTGATCGCCGCCAACACGGTGGAGGAGCGCATCCTCGACCTCCAGCGCCGCAAGGGCAGCCTGTCCGACGCCACCATCGAAGGCAAGGGGCTGGTCAGCGCGCTGGACGGCGGCGACATCGACTATCTGCTCGGCGACGGCGACGAGGAGTAGGGCGCGCGTCTGTTCGATGTACGAGGCGACGATAGTTGTTCGCGCTAATTTCCTATTAAATTAGAAGATTTTTACGGCTGTCCCACAAAGGTAATCGTTGAAATCCTCTGCTGCATGTCGTCTCATCCTCCCTGCCTTGCAGGTTCCCCGTGTTGCCCGCAGGCCTGGCGCGGTAAGCTGCCCGCGGTGCAAAAACCGAAGACGCACGGGAGGACAACAACCATGAGCGCCGCAGTCGCCACCCACGATCCCAATCAGCCGCTGGTCCTGCGCGAGGACCGCGATGGGATCGTCACGCTGACGCTGAACCGGCCGAAGGCGCGCAATGCGCTGTCGGTCGGGCTGATGGCGGCGTTGCAGGACGCGCTGGATGCCATCGACGAGGATCGCTCCGTGCGGGCCGTGGTGCTGGCCGGGGCCGGCGGGGCCTTCTGTGCCGGGCACGACCTGAAGGAGATGCGCGCCGCCCCGTCGCGTGAGCTGTACGAGGCGCTGTTCACCCAATGCTCGCGCTTGATGCTGACGATCAACCGCATCCGCCAGCCGGTGATCGCCAAGGTGCGCGGCGTGGCGACCGCCGCCGGCTGCCAGCTGGTGGCGACCTGCGATCTGGCCTATTGCGAGGAGGACGCGCGCTTCGCGACTCCGGGCGTGAACATCGGGCTGTTCTGCTCGACGCCGATGGTGGCGCTGACCCGCGCGGTCGGGCGCAAGGCGGCGATGGAGATGCTGCTGCTGGGCGACCTGATCGACGCGGAGGAGGCGGAGCGCATCGGCCTCGTCAACCGTGCGGTGCCGGCCGACCAGCTGGACGAGGTGGTGGCCGGCGTCGCCGCCAAGATCGCGTCGAAGTCGCCGCTGACGCTCGCCACCGGCAAGGAGGCTTTCTATCGCCAGATCGATCTGGACGTGGAGGGCGCCTATGCCTACGCCGCCAAGGTGATGACCGAGAACATGATGGCGCAGGACGCCGCCGAAGGCATCGACGCCTTCCTCGGCAAGCGCACGCCGGTCTGGTGCGGGCAATGAGCGGCTCCAGCACGAGCGACCAGACAATCACCGAGCCGGCCGACTACACCGACGCCTTCCTGCGCGGCGTCCTGGAAAGCGCGAAGAGCATCGCCGTGGTCGGCGCCAGCGCCGATCCGGTGAAGGCCAGCTTCTTCGTGATGAAGTACCTGCGCGACAAGGGCTACACCGTCATCCCGGTCAACCCGAAGATGGCGGGACAGACCATCCTCGGTCTGCCGGTCTACGCCAGCCTGAAGGATTTGCCGGAGCCGCCGGACATGGTGGACATCTTCCGCAACTCCGCCGCCGCCGGCGGGGTGACGGACGAGGCCATCGCGGCGGGCGCCAGGGTGGTGTGGATGCAGCTCGGCGTGCGCAACGACGAAGCCGCGGCACGGGCCCAGGCTGCCGGCCTGACCGTGGTGATGGACCGCTGTCCGAAGATGGAAATCCAGCGCCTCTACGGCGAGATCGGCCGGATCGGGGTCAATTCCAACGTGCTGGTGACGCGCCGCAGGGCGCCGACGAAATCCTTCAAAAAACTGATCTGAAAAACTGGGGGAATCACACAGATGACTGAGCAGAAGAGCTTCGGCTTCGAGACCCGCGCCATCCATGCCGGCGCCGCTCCCGACCCGGCGACCGGCGCCCGCCAGACGCCGATCTACCAGACCACCAGTTTCGTCTTCGAGAATGTCGACGATGCCGCCTCGCTGTTCAACCTGCAGAAGGTCGGCTTCATCTATTCCCGCCTGACCAACCCGACGGTGGCGGTGCTGGAAGAGCGTCTCGCCAATCTGGAAGGCGGCGCCGGAGCCACCGCGACCTCGTCGGGCCATGCCGCCCAGCTGCTGGCCCTGTTCCCGCTGATGGCGCCGGGCGATCACATCGTCGCGTCGAAGAAGCTCTATGGCGGCTCGCTGAACCAGCTCGGCATCAGCTTCCCGCGCGCCTTCGGCTGGCAGCCCAGCTTTGTCGACACCGACACTGTCGACAACGTCAAGGCGGCGCTTACCGAGAAGACCAAGGCGATCTTCGTCGAGAGCCTCGCCAACCCCGGCGGCGTCGTGACCGACATCGAGGCCATCGCGAAGATTGCCGACGAGGCCGGCATCCCGCTGATCGTCGACAACACGCTGGCGACGCCCTACCTGATCAACCCGATCCAGTGGGGTGCCACGCTGGTGGTGCATTCGACCACCAAGTTCCTGTCCGGCAACGGCACCTCGGTCGGTGGCGTGGTGGTGGACAGCGGCAAGTTCGACTGGAGCAAGTCCGGCAAGTTCCCGGCGCTGAGCGAGCCCGACCCCGGCTATCACGGCCTGCGTTTCCACGAGACCTTCGGCCATCTGGCCTTCACCATCCATGGCCATGCCGTTGGCCTGCGCGACCTGGGGCCGAGCCAGGCGCCGATGAACGCCTTCCTGACGCTGAACGGCATCGAGACTCTGCCGCTGCGCATGCAGCGCCACGCCGACAGCGCGCTGAAGGTGGCGACGTTCCTGGAAAGCCATCCGGCGGTCAGCTGGGTCAGTTATGCCGGTCTGGAGTCGTCGAAGTACAAGGAGCTTGCGAAGAAGTACCTGCCGCGCGGCGCCGGTGCGGTGCTGACCTTCGGCGTCAAGGGCGGCTTCGAGGCCGGCGTGAAAATGGTGGAGAGCGTGGAGCTGTTCAGCCACCTCGCCAACATCGGCGATGCCCGCTCGCTGATCATCCACCCGTCCTCGACCACCCACCGCCAGCTGTCGGCGGAAGCCCAGGCCTCGGCCGGCGCCGGTCCCGACGTGATCCGCCTGTCCATCGGGCTGGAGACGCCGGAGGACATCATCGCCGACCTCGATCAGGCGCTGAACAAGACGCTGGGGTAAGGTCCGGGAAACCGGCGGCGGGTTACTCCGCCGCCGGCAAGGGCTCCGCCACCGGTTCGGCCTTGCGGCGGTCGTCCGGCAGCAGCAGGGCGGCGGCGAAGGCCAGGGCGGCCAGCGCCGACAGGGTCAGATAGAGCATGGTGAAGTCGCCGGTGCGCTCATAGACCCAGGCCACCAGTTGCACCGCCAGCGGACCGGCGCCGAAGGACAGGATGTATTTGGCGCCATAGGCAAGCCCGCGATGCTTGTCCGGGGTGTAGCGGGCCAGCAGCATGTTCTCCGCCGGGATCTGCGTCTGCGAGGCGATGACCACGAAGGCGGCAGCGGCGACCAGCGGCAGTTCGGCCAACACGGCGACCGCGGCCATAAGCGGAATCTGGGCCAGCAGGCAAAGTACATAGACCCGCTTCAGCGAATGCCGGTCGGCCAACACGCCGCCGATCATCTGCGGCAGTGCGGAGATGAGGTAGACCGCGGTCACCAGCCCGCCGACCCCCAGCGTGCCGCTGCCGAGCCAACCGCCCAGCCGCGCCTCGAACATCTTGGGCAGCACCACCTGCATGGCGTTGAAGATCAGCCCGGCGCAGACCATGGTCAGCGACAGCACGAAGAAGGCGCGCACCACGTCGCCGCGCGACGGCTTGGGCTGCGGCTTCACGTCGGCATGGCGGTCCTGAACCACGCCGGTCATCATCAGAAGCGCCAGCAAGACGCCCAGCACGAGGCAGATCGCACCGGGGATAATGAAGGCCATGCGCCAATTCAGCCATTGCGTCAGGCTGCCGGCGACCACCGCGGCGGTGGCGACGCCGAAGGTGCCGAACAGCCCGAGCCAGCCCATCGCCTTGCCGCGGTTCTCGGCATTCGCCATCATCCAGGCCATGCCGACGGGGTGGTAGATCGACGCCCCCAGCCCGAGCAGGGCCAGCGACCACATCAGCATCTCCGGCCCATCCGAGAATCCAGCCAGAACCGCTCCGCCGCCGGTCATCAGGTAGAAGACGGCGATCATGCCGGCCGAACTCCAGCGGTCGCCCAGCCAGCCGGCCAGCGGCGCCCCCAGCCCGATCATGAAGGCGCCCAGCGTCCACAGCCGGATCAGCTCGTCATAGGAGAGCTTCCATTCGGTCTCCAGCGCCAGCACGATGGTCAGGAACAGCGCCGACACGATGTGCATCAGCGAATGCCCGACCCACGCGAAGCCGACGGACAGCCGGGCCGAAGTTGGCGACGGCAGGGCGGCGCTGGCGGATGGGTGGCTCATCGAACGTCTCCGGCCCCGGATTTGTCCTCGCGGGGGAATGTTTCACAGGCAAGCGAAGAGCAAGGCTGGCACGGGACGGTTGAGCCGTCCAATGCGCCTGCCTCATGGCGGGCATGCCGGGTGAAAGCCCGGATCAGTCGTTAACGTTCCCGCGCATCTTCTTCACCTCCGACCGCTTGGCCTTGCCCTCCAATCGCCGTTCCTTGGAGCCTTTGGTCGGCTTGGTCGGGCGGCGGGGCGGCGGGGGAGGGGCGGCGGCTTCGCGGATCAGGTCGATCAGGCGCTCGCGGGCGTCCTCGCGGTTGCGCATCTGCGAGCGGTGGCGGTCGGCCACCAGGATCAGGACACCGTCCTGGGTCAGCCGCGACCCGGCCAGCCGCTCCAGCCGGTAGCGGACCGGGTCGGGCAGGTTGGGGGAGTTGCGCACGTCGAAGCGCAGCTGGACTGCCGTCTCGGTCTTGTTGACGTGCTGTCCGCCGGGACCGGAGGCGCGGACGAACTCCTCCTGCAACTCGCTTTCGTCCAGGCTGATGCGGGGATTGACCCGGATCATGCCGGACTCTCAAGTGGGTTGCGGGCGCGGAAGGCGCGGGCCAGCGCGGCGAAGCCGGCGACGTCGATCTCCTCCGCCCGCGCGGTGGGGACGATGCCGGTCTCCTCCAGCAGCGCCTCGGCACTGCCCAGCGACTTCAGGCTCTGGCGCAGCATCTTGCGGCGCTGGCCGAAGGCGGCGGCGGTGACCTGTTCCAGGGCGCGCCAGTCGGCCGGTTCCGGATTGGCTCGCGGCGTCAGGTGGACGACCGTGGATTCGACCTTCGGCGGTGGGGTGAAGGCGCGTGGCGGCAGGTTGAACAGCACGCGGGCGTCGGATCGCCACTGGGTGATGACCGACAGCCGGCCATAGGCCTTGCTGCCCGGCTTCGCCACCAGCCGGTCGGCGACCTCCTTCTGGAACATCAGCGTCAGGCTGACATAGGCCTCGATCCGCGCCAGCCAGCCGAGCAGCAGCGGTGTGGCGACATTGTAGGGCAGGTTGGCGACGATGGCGCGCGGCGCCGGCGCCAGTTCCTCCGGGTCGACGTTCAGGGCGTCGGCCTCGACGATGGACAGGCGGCCCTGCGAGGCCTCGATGACGTCGGCCAAAGCTTCGATGAAGCGGCGGTCGCGTTCGATGGCGATGACCTTCACCGCGTTGGTCGCCAGCAGCGCGCGGGTCAGGCCGCCGGGACCGGGGCCGACCTCGATGGCTGTGGTGCCGGCCGGCAGGTTGGCCGAGCGCGCGATCCGTCCCGTCAGGTTCAGGTCGAGCAGGAAATTCTGCCCCAGCGACTTGCGCGCCTCCAGCCCGAAGCGCGCGATCACGTCGCGCAGCGGCGGCAGGGCGTGCGGGTCGAAAGCTGCCGGAGTGGGGGCGGGAGCGGCGGGGGCGGAGATCGGGTCGGTCATCCCCGACTTATAAGGCATCCCCCGCGCGCTTCACCAGACGGCAGTTTGCAACAGGGGTCAATGCGGGGGTCAGATCAGGCGGCGCAGCGCCACCACGGCCACCACGCCGGCCACCACCGTGACAACCATCGGCACGCGCCGGGCGATCAGGCAGACGAAGGCGGCGGCCAGCGCGTCGGACGGGCGCGAGAGTGCGGCCGGCGCCACCAGGGCCACCAGCACGGCGCCCGGCGTCGCCTCCAGCGCCGCATTCGCTGCCGACCCCAGCCGCACCCGCGCGATCAGCCACGGTCCGCCGATCCGCGTCATCCAGGTGACCAGCGCCCCGCCCAGCACGATGGCGAAGACGCTCCAGTCCAGATTCAGGGCCTCAGGCATTGCGAATCCTCCCTTGCCCCTTCGCTTGGAGTGCCGCGACCGCCCCGCCAGCCACGGCGCCGGCCAGGATGTGCCAGGTTCCGCCGGACGACAGCGCATGGACCGCCAGTGCGGCGGCGGCACTCGCCAGCCAGGGCGGCAGCGATCCGACTCCGCGCCAGAGCCCGGCCAGCAGGCAGAGGAAGACGGCGATAAAGGTGAAATCCAGTCCCCAGGCGGCGGGGTCGGCGATCAATGTCCCGGCCAGCGTCCCGGCCACCGTGCTGGACAGCCATGCCAGATAGAGCGTCGCCGCCACGCCGTACCAGTAGGCCAGCGACAGCTCCGGTCCGCGGCGCAGGGCCAGCGCCCACTGCTCGTCGGTCATGAAGAACAGCGCCAGCCCGGCCCGCGCCCTGGACACGCCGCGGAAGCGCGGCTCCAGCGTCGCCCCCATCAGCAGGTGGCGCAGATTGACCAGCAGGATGGCACCCACCACCGCCAGCCCGGCGCTGCCCTTATCCAGAAGCTCGACTGCGACGAACTGGGAACTGCCGGCGAAGACCAGGGCGCTCATCAGTCCCATGTCGAGCGCCGACAGGCCGGCCTTGGCGGCGAGGCTGCCCAGAAGGAAGCCGAAGGGGATGGCGCCCGCCACGATGGGCAGACTATGGACGACACCCGACGCGAAGTCCTGCCGCGGGGATGCCGGTACGGCGAAGCTGCCCGTGCTCATTTCTGTGCTCATGGGTGGGGACGCTAGGCGGCTGCGGCGGGCGCGTCTTGGATGGGATTGCTGCCGCGGCGGTATTGGCCGGGGGAAACGCCGACCCGTCCCTTGAACACCCGGTTGAAATGCGCCTGATCGCAGAAGCCGCAGGCAAGCGCCACGTCGGCCAGCGGCAGGGCCCCCGCCAGCAGTCGCTTGGCCTGGGCGACCCGCCGGTCGGTCAGATAGCCGTGCGGGGTCGTGCCCACCGTTGCCCGGAAGACACGCAGCAGATGGAAGCGGCTGAGCCCGGCCGCCTCCGCCAGATCGGCCAGTTCGACCGCGCTGTCGAGATGGGCGTCCAGATACTCCCGCGCGCGGCGGACCGCCGCCGGCTCCTGTCCCGCCTCGCGTGGCCGCGCCGTCAGGTCGCCATGGCGCAGCGCCAATGCTGTGAAGGCGCGCAGCGCGTCGGTGTCGGTGCGCAACGGTTCGCGGTACGGCCCCTCCAGCCCATGGTGCAGGCCGCGCAGGATCTGGAACAGTTCCGGGTCGTCCAGTTCCATGGCGGAGAAATGCGGTGCGGCGGGACGGCCCAGCGCATCGGTCATCGCCTGTTCGAACAGCGCCACCGAAGGATAGAACATGCGGTAGGCATAGCCGTCCTCCGCCGGGCGGCCGTCATGCAGGATCTCCGGATCCAGCAGCACCACCTGTCCGGCCCGCGCCACCCGTTCGGTGCCGCGGCAGCGGTAAAGCTCGGTTCCGGCGGTGATCACGCCGACCACATAGGTCTCGTGCGTGTGTGGGGCGTAGCTGTGGCGCTGGAAGCGGGCGTTCAGGCATTCCATGCCGTCGAAGCGCGCCTCCCGCCACAGCCGGGCGAAGTCGCCGCCGCCGGTTGCCGTCCGGTTCAATGAAGGATCTAGGGCGGATTGCTGGTCCATGCCGCAGTCTAACAGGCGGGCGCCCCGGTCGTCTTGGACAGGATTGCTGGCGGGAGCCTCATGCAGCGGCTGCGTTACACACTGTTACACAGCGTCAGCCTGGCCGATATCGTCCGGTTACAGTCGCGCGCGATCATGGCCGCCAACAAGAAACGACACCGGATCGAGAGCGACTGCCATGACCGTTTCCAACATGACCAATTCCAAGAGTTCCAATCCCAACACGAGCATTTCCAGGACCATGACCCGCGACGTGGTGACGCCCGTCACCATCGTCACCTTCGTCGTGTCCACCGTGACCGGCATCATGCTGCTTCTGCATTGGAACGCCGGGCTGGTGCGCTTCTCGCACGAATGGCTGAGCGTGGTGTTCTCCGCCATCGCGCTGTGGCATCTGGCGAAGAACTGGCGCGCCTTCATGGGCTATCTGAAGCGGCACGCCGCCCGGGCGGCCTTCGCCGCCAGCCTGATCGTCTCGGTGGTCTTCACCGGCATGACCGGCACCACCGGGGGCGGCGGGGCCAATCCGGGGGCGGTGTTCGGCGCCCTGTCCGGGGCACGTCTCGAAGCCGCCGCTCCGGCGCTGGGGCTGGCGCCCGACAAGGCGGTGGAGGTGCTGAAGGCTGCGAACATCGACGCCGCACCGGGCGAGACGCTGACCGTGATCGGGGAGCGTGCCGGAAAGACCGGTGCGGCAATCGCCAGCATGCTGGCGGTGAAGCGGGCACGCTGAGGGGCGTGGAAGTCCCCCTCGTCCCGATGGGAGGAGGGGGAACTGCCGGGGTGGCGAGGGCGGTTACGACGCCTTCGCGGTCTTCTTCTTCGGCGCGGCGGCCTCGGCGGGGGCATCCTTCGCAGCCTTGGCCTTGGTCGCCTTCTTGGCGGCCGGCTTCTTGGCCGCAGTCTTCGCCGGGGCCTTCGCCTTGGCGGGCTTCTCCGCCTCCGCACTCTCCGCCTTGGCCGGTTCGGCATCCTTGGCCGCCTTGCCGCCCTTCTTGGCGGCATCCTTGGCGACCTTGGCGTCGATCAGTTCCAGCGCCTGCTCCAGCGTGACGCTGTCCGGCTCGGTCCCCTTAGGGATCGAGGCGTAGACGCTGGCGTGCTTCACATAAGGCCCGAAGCGGCCCGACCCCATGGTGATCGGCTTGCCGGTCTTCGGGTGGTCACCCAGAGTCTTGGCCGGGGCCGACGCCTTCTTAGCGGCACCGGCCAGCAGGTCGACGGCGCGGTTGATGCCGATGGTCAGCACGTCGTCATCGGGGGTCAGCGACTTGTAGACGCTGCCATGCTTCAGGTAGGGACCGAAGCGGCCGATGCCGGCGCTGATCTCCTCGGCCGTTTCCGGATGGTTGCCGATGACGCGGGGCAGGGCCAGCAACTTCAGCGCGGTGTCGAGATCGACGTCGGCCGCGGCCATGCCCTTGGGCAGGGAAACCCGCTTGGGCTTCGGCGCCTCGTCCTTCTTCTTTTTCTTCGCCTTCGGCTTCTTGCCGTCCGCCGCAGGCTCCTCCGCGGGCGGCTCCTCCACCGGAGGGGTGGCAGCAGAGGGCGCCGGGCCGAGCTGGATGTAGGCGCCGTAGGGGCCGCGGCGCACCGTCACCGGCAGGCCGGTCTCCGGATCGTTGCCCAGCTCGCGCGGGCCTTCCTGCGCCTCGCCGTTCTCGTCGTTGGCGACGGCCAGCGGCCGGGTGTAGCGGCATTCCGGATAGCGCGAGCAGCCGATGAAGGCGCCCATCTTGCCCAGCTTCAGCCCCAGCCGGCCCTCGCGGCAGACCGGGCAGACGCGCGGGTCATGGCCGTCCTCGGTGGCGGCCGGGAAGAAATGGGCGCCCAGCTCGTTGTCGAGCGTGGTCAGGACCTGGGTGATCGTCAGGTCCTTGGTGCCGTTCACCGCCACGTCGAAGGCGGTCCAGAAATCGCGCAGGACGGTCTTCCAGTCGATCTTGCCGTCGGAGATTTCGTCCAGCTGGTTCTCCAGCTCCGCCGTGAAATTGTACTCCACATAGCGGTGGAAGAAGTTCTCCAGGAAGGCGGTGACCAGCCGGCCGCGGTCTTCGGGGATGAAACGCCGCTTGTCCAGCCGCACGTAATTGCGGTCCTGCAGCACCTGAAGGATCGAGGCGTAGGTCGACGGGCGGCCGATCCCCAGCTCCTCCAGCTTCTTGACGAGGCTGGCTTCGGAATAGCGCGGCGGCGGCTGGGTGAAATGCTGTTCCGGGTCGATGTCGCCGCGGGAAAGATCGTCGCCCTGGTCCATGGCCGGCAGCCGGCGTTCCTGCTGGTCGTCCTCGGCCGCGTCGTCGCGGTCCTCCTGATAGACCTTCAGGAAGCCGTCGAACACGACGATGGAGCCGGTAGCGCGCAGCACCACGTCCTTGGACGGGCTGGCGATGTCGACCGCCACCTGATCCAGCACGGCGCTTTCCATCTGGCTGGCCAGCGTACGTTTCCAGATCAGCTCGTAGAGCCGCAGCTCGTCACTTCCCAGATAGCCGGCCACCGAGTCGGGGCGGCGGTGCAGGTCGGTCGGCCGGATGGCCTCGTGGGCCTCCTGGGCGTTCTTGGCGGCGGTCTTGTAGACGCGCGGCTGGGCCGGAACGTAGCGCTCGCCATAGTGCGATCCGATCAGGCCGCGGGCGCCGTCGATGGCCTCCTGCGACAGGCTGACGCCGTCGGTTCGCATATAGGTGATGAGGCCGACCGTCTCGCCGCCGATGTCCACGCCCTCATACAGCTTCTGCGCCGTGCGCATGGTGCGGGTGGCGCCGAAGCCCAGCTTGCGCGAGGCCTCCTGCTGCAGGGTGGAGGTGGTGAAGGGCGGCGACGGGTTGCGGCGGCTCTGCTTGCGCTCCACCGTCGAGACGGCGAAAGCCTGCGGACGGATCCGCGCCACCGCAGCCTCGGCGACCTCGCGGTTGGGCAGGCCGAACTTGTCGAGGCGCTTGCCGTCCAACTGGGTCAGCGACGCGGTGAAGGAGGAACCGGCCGGCGTGGTGAAGCCCACCGCGATCGACCAGTATTCCTGCGGCTTGAAGACCTCGATCTCCGACTCGCGCTCGCAGATCAAGCGCAGCGCCACCGACTGCACGCGGCCGGCCGATTTGGAGCCCGGCAGCTTGCGCCACAGCACGGGCGACAGGGTAAAGCCGACCAGATAATCCAGGGCGCGGCGCGCCAGATAGGCGTCGACCAGTTCCTGCGACACGGCGCGCGGGTTGGCCATGGCGGTCTGGACGGCCGACTTGGTGATCTCGTTGAAGGTGACGCGCTGGACGTCGCGGTTGTCGGACAGATGCTTTTCGCGAAGGAGTTCGGACAGATGCCAGGCGATGGCCTCTCCCTCGCGATCCGGATCGGTTGCGAGGTAGATGCGGTCGGCCGACTTCACCGCCTTGGCGATCTCGTCGATGTGGCGCTTGGAGCGGTCGCCCAGCTCCCACTCCATCGCGAAGTCTTCGTCCGGGCGCACCGAGCCGTCCCGGGCCGGTAGGTCGCGGACATGGCCGAAGCTGGCGATGACGGTGTAGTCGTCGCCCAGATACTTGTTGATGGTCTTCGCCTTGGCCGGCGATTCGACGATGACGACGTTGCTGCCCGGCAAGAAACCAGCCCTTCGCGTATGCCCACTCAAACCAAGGCGGCGCCGATCAGGCGAGAGAGACCTGATGACCGGGAAGACGCTGGACTCGGCCGGCAAGCTCAAGTTCCAGAACCACGGTCAGCACCACCGGAGCGGACAATTGGCACCCGCGAACGAGTTCGTCAATGGTGACGGGCGAGGGACTGAGGTTTTCCAGCACCACGGCACGCGCCTTGGCAAGGTCGGATTCGTCGGGTTCCATCGCTCGGCCATGGGTGAGGGCGGGTGTGCTGAACAGGTCGGGCTGCCGTTCCGCCAGCGTCGGCGGGCGCAGGGGTTCGATGGCGCGCAGCACGTCGTCGCTGCGCTCCACCAGCGTGGCGCCCTGGCGCAGCAGGTTATTGGTGCCATGGCAGCGGGGGTCGAGCGGAGAGCCCGGCACCGCCATCACCTCGCGTCCCTGCTCCAGTGCCATCCGCGCGGTGATCAGCGAACCGGAGCGCAAGGCCGCCTCCACCACCAGCACCCCCAGCGACAGGCCGGAGATCAGGCGGTTGCGGCGCGGGAAGTGGCGGGCCTGCGGCTGGGTGCCGATGGCGCTTTCCGCCACCACCACGCCCTGCGCCAGGATGTCGCGGTACAGCCCCTCATTCTCCGGCGGATAGACGACGTCGATGCCGCCGGCCAGCACCGCGGCGGTGCCGCTGGCCAGCGCGCCGGCATGGGCGGCGGTGTCGATGCCGCGGGCCAGGCCGGAAACCACCAGCAGCCCGGCAGTCCCGAGGTCCCGCGCCAGCGATTCGGCGAATTTCTTGCCGTTCAGCGAAGCGTTCCGCGCTCCGATGATGGCGACCGCGCGCCGTTGCAGCAGATGGGCGTGACCCATGATCGAGATCACCGGCGGGGCATCGTCCACCGCGGCCAGCGGTTCCGGGTAATCCGGTTCGCAGGCGCAGAGCAGACGGGCGCCGAAGCGGCGGTTGGCCTGCATCTCCCGCTCCGCCTCGGCCTTGGAGGCGATGCGCAACGGCTTGGCCCGTCCGCCGCGCCGCGCCAGATCCGGCAGCATGTCGAGCGCCTTGGCGGCGCTGCCATACTGGTCCAGCAGGCGGTGAAAGGTGATCGGCCCGACATTCTCCGTTCGGATGAGGCGGATCCAGTCGAGCCGTTCGGCGTCGGTCAAAGGGCGGCGCGGTTGTGTCATGTCGGAAACATTTACAACCTGATATCGGCCCGTTCAACATACATTCGCACCAATTCGCGATTGGCGCGATATTTCTGCTCCTGGATGGGTCGGCGCTGCTGTGGCTGTAGGGAGACCCATGAACGGCTTCGGCGGCACGCTGGCGCGAAACAATTTTATCTTATTATGGTAATAAAATTTCAGATTCGAGGAAAAGTTAAGATATTAGATTTGGTTTATCTTTGCGACATTCCCACAATGTCTATGGTTACTGGTCTTTTATGACAGTCAGATGCTTCGTGGTTCATGAAAGTTGTCACAACATGACAGATTTATCCTTATGGAGTTCTCTGCGATTATCGCTATCATTCGCGTACATAATAGAGTACTCACGCGGGGTGGCCGATGTTCGGACGGGGAAAACACACTCTGGCGCTCAAGCGCAAGATGGCGGCGCTCGATGCTTTGCGCGCCAAGGTGATGGTGGCGGATGCCGATCTGACCATCGTCCATGTCAACCCCGCCGTGGTCGAGCTGCTGCGCGAGGCGGAGGGCGATTTGCGCAAGGAGTTGCCGCGCCTGGACGTCAGTCGTCTGGTCGGCAGCAACATCGACGTCTTCCACAAGAACCCCAGTCATCAGCGCACCATGCTGGCGTCGCTGACCAAGCCGCACAGCGCCACGATCAAGGTCGGCGGGCATCAGTTCGACCTGCTGGTCACGCCGCTGACCGAAGACGGCCAGCGCATCGGTTTCGTCGTCGAATGGGCCGACGCCAAGGATCGGCTGCAAAATCTCGACTATGCCGCCCAGATGACGGCGATCAACCGGTCGCAGGCGGTGATCGAGTTCACCACCGAGGGTATCATCACCAGGGCCAACGACAATTTCCTGAAGGTGATGGGCTATCGCCTGGACGAGGTCGTTGGCAAGAACCACAGCATGTTCGTCGAGACCGCATACCGCGACAGCGCGGATTATGCCCGTTTCTGGGAAACGCTGCGGCGGGGCGAATTCCAGGCGGCGCAGTACAAGCGGATCGCCAAATCCGGCAAGCCCGTGTGGATCGAGGGCGCCTACAACCCGATCCTCGACGAGACGGGGCGGATCGTCAAAGTGGTCAAGTTCGCCGTCGATGTGACCGCGCAGGTCTCGTTGCTGAACAACCTCAAGATCATGATCGACAAGAACTTCGGCGAGGTCGATCGGGCGCTCCGCCTGTCGATGGGAGAGGCGGAGTCTGCCAACCACGCCGCGGGTTCGACCTCCGCCAGCGTCCAGGCGGTGGCCGCGAGTGCGGAGGAGTTGGTCGCCTCCATCGGCGAGATTTCCCAGAGCATGACCCGCGCCCGCGCGGCGACCGACGGCGCCTTCGACCGCACGGTGACGGTGGCGGAAAGCACCGACCGGCTGGCGGCGGCGGCCCAGGCGATGAACGGCATCGTCGGGATGATCAACAGCATCGCCGGCCAGATCAACCTGCTGGCGCTGAACGCCACCATCGAAGCGGCCCGCGCCGGAGAGGCGGGGAAGGGCTTCGCCGTCGTCGCCTCGGAGGTGAAGAACCTCGCCAACCAGGCCGGCAAGGCGACCGAGCAGATCTCCGCCGAGATCGAAGGCATCCAGTCCACCTCGACCGAGGTCGCCACTGCGTTGAGCGCCATCCGCGAAGCCGTCGCGGCGGTGCGGGAGCATGTGACCGGCACGGCGTCGGCGGTGGAGGAGCAGAGCGCCGTCACCCAGAACATGTCATCCAACATGCAGAGCGCGTCGGCCGCCGTGGCGACCGTCACCTCCAACGTCGCCGCCATCTCCAGCGCGGTCAGCCAGGTGTCCGGCGCGGTCGAAAGGACCAAGGAGGCGGCGCACGTTCTCGTGCGGTGACGCACGGGCGCGGCCACGGATACGAGGGCCGGGCGCCGTACCCACGACGCCCGGCCGTTCGCGTCCGTCAGCGTCTATGGAATGTCGGCGGCCGCTTCTCGAAGAAGGCGGTGATTCCTTCCTTCGCTTCGCCATGGTGCAGGGCTTCGACGAACAGGTCGCTTTCGCGGGCAAGCTGGGTGGCGAAGCTGCCATAGGCCAGCTCCATCAGCTTCTTGGCCCGGCCCATGGCACCGCTCGGCCCTTCGGCGATGGTCCCGGCCCAGGCGATGGCCTCGGCCAGCGCCTGTCCGGGGGCGGTGACGCGGTTGACCACGCCGGCCGCATGCAGACGCGCGGCATCGACGGGGCCGCCGGTCAGCATCAGCTCGGCATAGAGCTGTGGCGGCAGCGCGCGGGCGAGGGAGGCGGAAGCGCCGCCGTCGGCGGTCAGCCCGACCTTGACATAGGCGGTCAGGAACTGCGCGTCTTCCGCCGCGACGATCAGGTCGCAGGCCAGCGCCAGCGAGAAGCCGGCACCGGCGGCCGGACCCTCCACCGCGGCGACAATCGGCTTTGGGCATTCGCGCATGGCGCGGACCCAGCCGTGAAAGCGCTCGATGCCGTCCCGGTTCTCCGAGCGTGACCGGCTGCCATGGTGATAGAGATTGTTCAGATGCCCGCCCGAACTGAAGGCGCCACCGGCGCCGGTCAACACGATGGCGCCGATGCCGGAGTCGTGCGTCGCCTCGTCCAGCGCATCGCGGCCGTCGGCCATCATCTTCAAACCAAGCGCGTTGCGGGTGCCGGCGTCGCTCATGGTCAGCACCATGACGCGGCCCTGGCGTTCAACCGTCATGCTGCCGGTATCCTGACGTTCGTTCATGGTCGTTTCTTCCCCGGTTGTCGTTGTCCGGCAGACGGATCCTCGCCGGATGGTGGAATGACTGTGCCAGTTGGGGAACGATGCTCCAATCCGTCCGACCGGTATAGGAGCGTCCCCGATGCCGCGGGAAACCGCTGTTTTTCCGGAATATCCCTTCCTACATTGGGGTGAGACCTATCGCCGCGCAAAGCCGTGGTGGCGTGGGACTGCGGCACCTGATTGTGCGGGGGGCAGGGCATGGCGCTGGCGGTGGACCGGCATGGCCGGGGCGGGAGAGGGGGACCGATCGTCGCCATGGCCGCTCCGCCTTATGCCAACCGTACCGTGATCCTGGTCTGCGTGCTGGCCTTCGTCCTGCGGCTGCCGCCGGAATCCTTCGCCTTCGTCCCCGCCTATTTCTTCGGAACGGTCGAGCTGGCCGGGCCGCTGCCCACCGGTGCGTTGTGGCGCGGGCTGTTCGGCCATGTGCTGGTCCATGGCGACCTCACGCATCTGCTGTCCAACATGGCGGTGCTGTGGCTGCTGGGCGATGTGGTGGAGCGGGAGGTCGGCCGTCTCCGCTATCTGCTGCTGTTCCTTGCCGGAACGGTGGCGGCGGCGCTGACGGAGGGGCTGCTGGCCGCCGACCGGATGGCGCCGCTGATCGGGGCGAGCGGGGCGATCTGCGCGCTGATGGGAGCCTTCCTGTGGTTGCGACCGCGTGCCGGCCTGCTGTCGCGGCGTCTGCCGCGGCGGCTGGTGCAGGGGGCGATCCTGGTTTTCGCACTGCTGAACGCGGCGATGACGCTCGTGCCGCTGAACGCCGAGTCCCCGATGGCCGAGGTCGGCTGGGGCGCCCACGTCGGCGGACTGGCCGCCGGGCTGCTGCTGGGCGCCTTGCTGATCCTGCCCAGGCGAAGCCGGGCGAACGGCGGGCTTTAGGACGTGCCTTGAACGGTTGCATTCGACGCCGGTCACCGAAATACTCGCGCGATCTTCAGCGGGAGACGGCGGTTCATGAGCGACGGCAAGAGTGGCGAGACTGTTCTGGGCGTAATCGGCGGCAGCGGCCTGTACGACATCGACGGGCTGGAGAACACCCGCTGGGTCAAGGTGACGACCCCCTTCGGCGATCCGTCCGACGAACTGCTGACCGGCGAGCTGGCGGGCCGGAAACTGGTCTTCCTGCCGCGCCACGGCCGCGGCCACCGCATCCCGCCGTCGGAGCTGAACTTCTGCGCCAACATCCATGCGTTGAAACAGCTGGGCGTGACCGAGATCCTGTCGGTCTCGGCGGTCGGCTCGCTGAAGGAGCATCTGCCGCCCGGCACCTTCGTGGTGATCGACCAGTTCATCGACCGCACCTTCGCCCGCGACAAGACCTTCTTCGGCAGCGGGCTGGTCGCCCATGTGGCGCTGGGCCATCCGGTCTGCGGGCGGCTGGGCGACCTGATCGAGGAGGCGCTGGCCGAGCTGGACATTCCGCACCAGCGGCGCGGCACCTACATGGTGATGGAAGGGCCGCAATTCTCCACCGTCGCCGAATCGAACCTCTACCGCAGCTGGGGCTGCGACGTCATCGGCATGACCAACATGCCGGAGGCCAAGCTCGCCCGCGAGGCGGAGATGTGCTACGCGACCGTCGCCATGGTCACCGATTACGATTGCTGGCACGAGGGGCACGACCATGTCTCGGTCGATGCGGTGATCCGCGTGGTGGTCGCCAATGCCGGCAAGGCCCGCTCTCTGGTGGCGGCGCTGGCGCCGAAGGTGGCGCAGCGCGAGGGGCTATGCGCCCAGGGCTGCCACACGGCGCTCGACAACGCCATCATGACGGCGCCCAGCCACCGCGATCCGGCGATGCTGGAAAAGCTGTCGCTGATCGTGAAGCGCACACTGGGCTGAACCGTTGCCGACGGGGTGAAAAGGCACTATTTTTGGGGCGGGCGTACCGGGGCCGTAATCCCCGGCACGCCCGCCCGATCAGCGGTTCAGGTATTCAAGCAGCAGCTTGACCACCTGCAACAGCAGGATCAGGAGAGTGAGGATTTTGTCCATCCTCTTGCCCTCCGTCAGTGCGGCGCGGGCGGTGGCCATTCCGCCGCCCCGACCGCGCGGCAAACATGCCAAGCATCCCGATCTGCTGGAAGCCGCAAGTTGCATGCAAATGCATTTGTTCGCCCTTGCGCGTGGACGGCGACTGTCGGCGGAACCGCTGGCATCGTGAGGTCGCTACGGCCAAGCCCATGAACGAAAGTAGGGGTGGGTGCCGTTTCGCCCGTCGCATATATCATCGGTACATGTAACCATTCAGGCAACGGCAAGACGGTTCTGCGGTTGATCGATACGGCTGATGGCTGTTCGCCAGAGCGAATGCACGATCCCCGTGTCATCCTGCAATGCATTGCTTCGATAAATCCCGGATAGAGCGATGGCCACTTGGCATCGCTTCAGTCGCGCATGCGCACTGTATTTTTCACGCGACGAAATAAAACCGGAATGGAAGCTATGCAATTTAACGAATTGTCGGACAGCCGTTGCGATTTCTAGGATTGTTCGGACACCATAGTGTCTTGTGTTCGGCAAATGGCGTCATCGCTCAACCGGCGCCATGGCCATAACGATGAGGAAACGTTCATGAAGCGTCGTTCCTTCCTGACCTCCGCCGGTGTCGGCGTCGCCGCCAGCACCCTGGCGGCCCCCGCCATCGCGCAGAGCCAGCCGGAGATCCATTGGCGTCTGGCGTCCAGCTTCCCCAAGAGCCTGGACACGATTTACGGTGCAGCCGACACCATTGCCGCCCGTGTCGCCGCCGCGACCGACGGGAAGTTCACCATCCGCCCCTTCGCCGCCGGTGAGATCGTCCCCGGCCTGCAGGTGCTGGATGCGGTGCAGAACGGCACGGTCGAGTGCGGCCACACCGCCAGCTATTACTATGTCGGCAAGGATCCGACCTTCACCTTCGACGCGACGGTGCCCTTCGGCCTGAACGCCCGCCAGCAGAATGCCTGGATCTACAATGGCGGCGGCATGGCCCTGCTGCGCGAGTTCTTCGACGGCTATGGCGTCATGAACTTCCCGGCCGGCAACACCGGCGTGCAGATGGGCGGCTGGTTCCGCAAGGAGATCAAGACCGTCGAGGACCTGAAGGGCCTGAAGTTCCGCATCGGCGGCTTCGCCGGGCAGGTTCTGGCCAAGCTGGGCACGGTGCCGCAGCAGATCGCCGGCGGCGACATCTATCCGTCGCTGGAAAAGGGCACCATCGACGCCGCCGAGTGGATCGGCCCCTATGACGATGAGAAGCTCGGCTTCAACAAGGTCGCCAAGTACTACTATTATCCGGGCTGGTGGGAAGGCGGGCTGAACGTCTCGCTGCTGGTCAACAAGCAGCAGTGGGAACAACTGCCCAAGCAGTACAAGGCCGTTCTTGAGGCTGCCTGCTTCGAGGCCAACCTGACCATGAACGCCAAGTACGATGCGGAAAACCCGGCGGCGCTGCGTCGTCTGGTCGCCGGCGGCGCCCAGCTGCGTCCCTTCCCGCGCGAGGTGATGGAAGCCTGCTACAAGGCCGCCACCGAGCTGTATGAGGAGACCGCCAAGACCAACCCGAAGTTCGCAAAGATCTACGAGCCGTGGAAGAAGTTCCGCGACGACGAATATCTGTGGTTCCGGGTGGCCGAGAACTCCTTCGACAATTTCGCCTTCACCGCCGGCCTGAAGCGCTGACGGCATCGGGTGAAGCTTGCGGCCCCCGCATCCCGTCCCGGATGCGGGGGCTTTTTTCCAGGCCTGCTCCTGTCAGGCCGGGCGGCCGGGGGCCAGCAGGTTGGCGATCATGGTCTGCACCACCTCGTCATTCTGGTTGAAGGTGGTGGTCTTTACCCGCAGCACGCCCTGGTCGGGCCGCTTGGCGGAACGCCGGGCCTCCAGCACCTCCATCTCGATGCGCAGCACGTCGCCGGGACGGGTCGGACGCGGCCAGCTTATCTGGTCGACCCCCATGCCGATATAGCCGCCGGCCAACTCGGCGTTGCTGCCCACGATCATCCGCATCGTCATCCCGGCGGTGTGCCAGCCGCTGGCGGCCAGTCCGCGGAACAGCGTGTCCTTCGCCGTTTCGGCGTCCAGGTGGAACGGCTGCGGGTCGAATTTTTCGGCATAGGCGACGATTTCCGCCGCATTGACCGTGACCGGTCCGCCGGTAAAGCGGTCGCCCGCCGCGACATCCTCGAAATAGCGCATCCCCCGGAACTCCATTCTTGACGATACAGACCTGTCTCTTCATTGCGATGGTAGAGACAGGTCTGTATCATTGTCAATGCCGGGCTTGGACCCGGCTGTTGCGAGCGGGTGGGGTTGGCGGATGGGTGGAGTCGAAGGGGAGAGGAAGCCGGCGCGCGAGCGGATTCTCGACACCGCGGCGGAGCTGTTCTACCGCGAAGGCATCCGCGCGGTCGGCATCGACACGATCATCGCCCGGTCCGGTGTCGCGAAGATGAGCCTGTATCGGAATTTTGCGTCGAAGGACGATCTGGTCTGCGCCTATCTGGAGCGCAGCATGGTTCAGCACGCCGCTTGGTGGGACAGGGTGACTGCCCGCCATCCCGGCGACCCGCGCACCCAGATGAAGGCGCTGTTCACCGCGCTCGGCCACTGGATCGATCATCCGAAATTCCAGGGCTGTCCCTTCACCACCGCTGCCGCCGAACTGCGCGATCCCACCAACCCCGCACGGGCGCTGGCGCTGGCGCACAAGCGGATGGTCCGTGACCGCCTGCAAGCGATGGCGGTCGCGGCAGGCGCCGACGATCCGGACCGGCTGTGCGGGCAGTTGCAGCTTCTGATGGAAGGCGCCTATGCCGCTGGCCGGGCGCTGGATCTGGGGCCGGGCAACGAGGCGGTGGCGAGTGCGGCTGCGGCCCTGATCGACGGGGCCTGCACGGAGAAATAGTCACCCGAGACTTGGCACACCATCAAACGCAAGAAAGCGCCGCAGGACGGTCCCGCAGCGCTTTCCCAAGTCGGCACGCTGCGTCAGTCGGCGCCGATGCGGTCGCGGACCGTCTGGCCGGGGCGGTAGTCCTGCAATCGGGTGGCGCGCAGACCGCGCATGCCGTGGCTGTCGATCAGCCTCTGCCAGGACAGGAATTCTTCCACCGACAGGGTATAGCGGCGGCAGGCTTCCTCCAGGCTTATCAGGCCCGAACGGACGCCAGCGACCACTTCCGCCTTGCGGCGCATCACCCAACGCTTGGTGTCGGGCGGGGGAAGGTCGTTTTCGGTCATGGGACGCCCCTCAGGACCAATGACCGATGCACCGGCTGCAGAGTCGTCGCCGATGTCGAATTCGATGAGTGCCATGCGCGGACGCTCCAACCCAAACTGTGGATTCCACGATTTCGGGGTACTGTATGCGCCGGCACTTAACAAATGCCTAAACGAAAGGGTTAACTTTTTATCGGGTGGTAGTTGCTCACCCGAACGGACAGGGCGGTCGTGGTGGCCCATCCGTCAAGGCTTGCAGCAGTCGGCCGGTACAACGAATCCGGGTCAGTAGACGGTGGTCAGCTTCGACAGGGGAACTTCGCTGGTGCCGATGTTCAGCACCGTCTCGCCGTCCTTGTTGTTGCCGATACCGGAGACGGTGCCGAAGGTGTAGGTGGTGGTCTTGATGGTGTCGTTCTTGTTCTCGGACACCGGCGCCACGTTCATGCGATAGGTGCCGGGCTGCACCGCGCGGCCGTTGTTGTCCTTGAAGTCCCAGCTGACGGCATGCTTGGTGCCCGCGGTGGTTTCGCCGGGCATCGAGCGGATGATGTTGCCGTTGGAGTCCAGGATGTCGACGCGCACCGACTTGGCCGAGGTCGCCAGCTCATAGCCCAGTGGCGCCTGGGTCATGCCCTGCGAATACTGGAAATTGTCGCCCTCGAAGGCGACGGTGCGGCCGAGATAGGCAAGGTTGGTCGAGGCGGTGCCGGCCGACTGCAACTGCACCAGCTTGTCCAGGCGGCTGTTGGTGCCGATGTTCTGCTCGACGTTGGCGAAATCGACCAGCTGCTTGGTCATGTCGTTGGTGTCGAGCGGCTTCAGCGGGTCCTGGTTCTTCATCTGCGTGGTCAGCATGGTGAGGAACGTCTGGAAATTGTCGCCCAGCCCCTTGGTGGCCGAGGCGGTCTTATCGGCATCGGTCTGGGGCGTCTTGGAGGTTTCGGTCGCCGTCTTCGACCCGGTGGAGAGACCACCCGAATAGGTGCCGTACTGGTTCAGGGTCGGGCTGGAGGTCGTGTTGGTGGTCGTGGTCATGGCGGTCGTCCTTTATGGCCCTGTCGGCCGAATTCTCTGATGCGACGGCGGGATGCGGCCGGGTCCGGCCGCCCCGCTCAGGCGCGGATGTCGACGCGCCCGTCGCCGAGCGTCGCGGTGTAGACGGCACCATCGGACCCGTCATCGTCGCCACCACCGCCGAAGCCGCGGCCGCGCTTACCCGATCCGGTCCCCTTGCCGTCGCCCCGGCCGTCGCCGGCGAAGGGATTGCCCTCGCCGCGCAGACTGAAGTTCAGGCTGTTGGCGTCCGTCTGCAATCCAGCGTCTTGCAAGGCGCGTTCCAAACCGCGGCTGTCGCGTTGCAGAAGTTCGAGCGTCTGCGCCTTTTCCACCGCGACCATCGCATTGACCCGGCCATCGGCGCCGATGTCCAGCTTGATGTCGATCCGGCCCAGTTCGGCAGGATGCAGGTTGATGGTGAACTGGTCGACCTCGTCGGCGACGCTCTTCCTGATGTGTACGGCGATCTGGTCGTGCACGCCCATCGGCATGCCGGCGCCGCGCGACGGACGGAGGGTCGCGGTGGCGGCCTGCGGCTGGTCGAGGCCGGGAATGCCGGCATGAATCCCTTCCATCGCGGCGAGCGCCGGATGGGTGTGCGGGCTGGCGGCAGAGGTGCCGGTCCCCGCGGTTCCCTCGACGCCTCCGAGGCCCTCCAGCGTCTTGGCGGCGGTGCCCGTCGCGGCTGCCGTGACCGCTTCCGCCGCCGGCATGGCCGGCGCCGTGGGTGGGGTCGGCTGCTGCATCGCGGTCGGCGCCTGGGGCTGGGCGTCGTTCCGGCTGCCGCCCTCGGTTCCGGCATGCTTGCCGGATTGCTTGGCATCGCCGGCCTTCGCCTTGGCGGCGGCCAGCAGATCGGCGAAGCGGTCGGGCAGGGCGGTATCGTCGGTCGGCAGGGCCTCGGCGTCGGGCTGTGCGCCGCGTTCGGCCTGGGCCGCATCCGTCGTCTGGGCGGCGGCGTCGCCGACGGCGGCAGTCTTGCCGCCGGCCTTCGCTGTGGCTTCCGCACCCGCCTGACCGGCTGCCGTGGCTTCGGTGGTGGCGGCCTGCGCCTGGGCAAGCTGGGCTGCACGCTGGGCGGCGGGATCGACAGGCCCGGCCACTCCGGTTGCAGGGGCGTCGGCACCGCCGGCCGCGTCATCTGTGCTGTCCGGCGCCTTCGTCTGTCCGGCCGGCATCAGGCCGGCAAGGATCAGGTCGCTCGCCTGCGGGATCGGTTGCTGCACCGTCGGCTGGACAGGCGGCAGCGGCTGGTCGGCGGGTTGGGCGGTGGCCTGTCCCTCGGCGGAATCGTCCGACCTGTCCTCACCGCCGGCGTCGGCCATGGTTTCGCCCTGTGCGGCGGCGTCGGCCGAGGCGGAATCGCCGGTCGCGGCGGCGTCTTCGGCATCGGCGCTGCCGCCGGCCGTCGCCGCATCGGTCTTGTCCGCACCAGTCTTGTCGGCATTGGCCTTGTCGGCATTGGCCTTATCCGGGCTGCCCTTGGCCTTGTCGGTCCTGGACTGGTCTTTCGCCGTCTTCTCGGCCTTGGCCGGACGGTGGTCCTCCTGGCGGGCCTGAATCTTCGGATCGTCGTCCTTGCCGGCCTTCGGCTCGGCCGCACGCGTCGCGTCGGCGGCATCCTGCTGGCGCCGGGTTTCAGCGGCCCTGTCGCGGGTCAGATCGGGCTTCGGCTCCGCGCGCACCGGCTGCCGGCGCTGCGCCTCCGCGGCGCGGGCGCCCCTGGCATCCTTTGCGTCATCCTTTGCAGCCTCCTTGGCGGTATCCTTCGCCGCGTCTTTCGCGGAGTCGCGGGCTGCCGCATCGGCCTGCTCGCGCTTGCGCGCCGCGGCATCGGTCAGCATGCGGTCCATCATCTTGGAGAACAGGTCGTTCTTCGTTCCGGTCCCCTGCGTCTGCTGGGACTGGCTGAGACCGTCGAACAAGGACGCGGCGATTTTGTTCGATTGGACTTCCATGGAAGGGCCTCTCAGGGACGGCGGAACGCACCGACGGCGATGCGCTGGGACCAATGCAACGGACGGGCCAACTACGCCCCCCCTGTTGTCGCGCCCTTGATCGGGAGCCGGACGGCAGTTCCCGCCGCCTCGCACGGTCCTGACCGGCAAATTCCGCCGGGTGCAGGGCCTTTCTTGCCGTAGCCGCCGGGCACAAAAAGAAAAAGGCCGCCCCTGTGGAGAGAGGCGGCCGTCCGAAAAAGCTCGGCAGTCACGGATGGAGGTCGATCGGATCAGAGCCGGGTGTTCAGCGCCGCCGAGGTGCGCGGCCCGCTGGGCGGTGCGGAATAGCCGCGGCCGCCACCCATATGGGCGGCGTAGGCGGTGGTCGGCGCCTTCTGCTGGCGTGTGATGACGGTCACCACGGTGTCGACCATCACCTTCTGCGCCTCGCCACCGATGCGCAGGGCCTCGGCATTGTCGGCGGTGGCCGCATAGAGCTTGCCGGTCGCGTCCTTCAACGACGTCTTCAACTCCTGCGGCAGGGCGATCAACCCCTCGCGGTCGACGCGCAGCATGCGGCTGATCTCCTCATAGACCAGCGTCATCGGCTGCTTGTCCCTGACGATCTGCGCCAGTTCCTTGGCCGGGCGGCGGGCGCGGACGGCGGCGGCCTCCCGTTCCAGCAGGGCGGTCAGGCGGCCCATCAGCTCGATCAGCGCGACCGCGCGCTCCTGGGCGTTCTTCGGCAGGTTGGCGGCCGGCTTGGGCTGCTGGGGGAAACGAACGTCGACCTTATCCATGGCTGGCCTCCTGGGCGCGAAGAAGCTCTCCGTAAACCTGATTGGCGATGCCGAAACCGCCGCGCTGGGCGATCTGCTTGCCGAACTGCTCGATCAGCATCGGGCGGAACATCTCTTCCCCGCGCCCGCCGCCGAAGGTCTCGTCGGTGCCGATCCCCTCGAACATCGGGCCCAGCATCTGCGAGACGAACTGGCTCTCGAACTCGTTGGCGGACTTGCGGATCTGGGCAAGCTTTGCCGGGTCGATCTTGGCCTCGAGATCGGAAATCTTTGCCAGGGTGCGCACGCCGAACCCCGCGGCCTGGGCGCGCTCCACCAACGACGAGGCGGGCGGTGCGCTGCGCGGGGCCGAAGCGGTGGAAAGGGCGGGGCTCATGGTCATCAGATCACCTCGATCTCGGCTTGCAGGGCTCCGGCGGCCTTGATCGACTGGAGAATGGCGATCATGTCCCGCGGTCCCACTCCAAGCGCATTCAAGGATTGTACCAACTCCTGCAAGGTCACCCCGGAATTCATCACGGCGAGGCGGTTGTTGGATTGCTCGTCGACCTGGATGTCGGTGCGCGGCACCACCGCGGTCTGGCCCTGGCTGAACGGGCCGGGCTGGCTGACCTGCGGGGTTTCGGTGATGCGGATGGTCAGGTTGCCCTGGGCGATGGCGACGGTGGAGATGCGGACATTCTCGCCCATCACGATCACCCCGGATTTCTCGTCCACCACCACGCGGGCGACCTGATCGGGGGTGATGCGCAGCTGCTCGATCTCCGTCACCAGCCCCACCACGTCGCCACGGCGCGAGTCCGGCACGTTGATGAGGACGGAGGCCGGGTCGGTCGCCTGGGCGCGGTTGCCGCGCAGCTGGATGTTGATGGCGGTCGCCACACGCTGGGCGGTGGTGAAGTCGGGATTGCGCAGGGACAGCCGCAGCACCGGCAACTCGGCCAGAGAGAACTGGATCTCGCGCTCCACGATGGCACCGGAGGAGATGCGGCCGGAGGTCGGCACGCCGCGGGTGACGCTGGCGCCCTGGCCCTGGGCGGTGAAGCCCGACACGGCGATCGGCCCCTGGGCCACGGCATAGACCTCGCCGTCGGCGCCCATCATCGGGGTGACCAGCAGGGTGCCGCCCAGCAGGCTCTTGGAGTCGCCCATCGCCGACACCGTGACGTCGATGCGCGTGCCCTGCGCCGCATAGGCGCCCAGCGTCGCCGTCACCATCACCGCCGCCACGTTCTTGGTGCGCAGGTTGGTGCCGCGGGTGTTGACGCCCATCCGTTCCAGCATGCCGGTCAGGCTCTGCTCGGTGAAGGGCGAGTTGTTCAGGCTGTCGCCGGTGCCGTTCAGGCCCACCACCAGCCCGTAACCGATCAGCATGTTGTCGCGCACGCCTTCGACATCGACGATGTCCTTGATACGGGCGGACGCGGCCAGTGCCGGTGCGGCCGGAATGCCGAACGCCAGCAAGGCGGTCAGCACGGCCAGGACGGCACGGCGGCGCAGAAGGCGAAAGGCGGTGGGGATCATGACGCGGACACTCCTGAACTCGTGCCCGTCCCTATACAAACGCCGTGCCAGAGACCGTAAACGGCGGCTTTCGGTGCCTGTCCTGAAAAACGTCCGGAATATGGCGCCTTTCGGTCACAGCCGGCCGGCAATTTTTGCCCGATTGCGGCAAGCCTTGACCGGATGTTAAGGTTGATCCATCTATTGTGTGCGCGTTTACGAATCCTTTACTGCAAACGGTTGCACGGATCATGAAAGTCGAAGGCTCCGGAAACATACGCGGCGGTGGGTCTGTCCGCCGCACCGGCAAGGCCGAAGGCTCGTCCGGCGCAGCCTTCTCCAAGCAATTGGTGGGAGAGGCCGGCTCCGCCCACGGCGTCAGCGGCACCGCCGCCAGCGCCGGTGTTTCGGGCGTGCTGGCCTTGCAGGAGGTTGACGTCACCGACGACGCCACCGCGCGTGCGTCCCGCGGCAAGATGCGGGCGGAGGAGATGCTGGACCGTCTGGAGGAAATCCAGCACGGGCTGCTGTCCGGTACACTGTCGGTGCAGAAGCTGACCGATCTGGCGAAGGTGGTGCAGACGCGCCGTGCCCAGGTCGACGATCCGGGGCTGGCCGAAATCCTCGACGAGATCGATCTGCGCGCCCAGGTCGAACTGGCGAAGCTGACCTCCTGAACCGACCGGTCGCTTTTACGGTCGCTTCAAGCGTTGAGGCGGGCGCTCCGTGCCGGTGGGGCAGGGTGCCGCCGATGAGAGCCCCATGCGACGGCCGGATTCGCCCATGCATGGCCGCCAGACGGTGGCGGCGAATCTGCAACGCTGACAAATCTTTTTTATTCCAAGGGCTTGTTTGGTCGTTGCGGGGGCGAACCAATGGGTTGCGGTCGTGCCGTGGCGTGCCTATACTCCGCGCCGCCCGGATCACCCCTTTTTCGCTGGATGCTTTCGGATGACGTCGCCGCTTCTGCCCCAGAACTATTCCCCGTCGGAAGACGAGGAGTTCATGAACCCGATCATGCGGGAGTATTTCCGCCAGAAGCTGCTGCGCTGGCGCGCGGAACTGCTGGCGGAATCCACCGGCACGTTGAACAGCCTCCAGGAAGGCGGTATCCAGGAACCGGATATCGCCGACCGCGCCTCGGCCGAGACCGACCGTGCGCTGGAGCTGCGGACGCGTGATCGTGAACGCAAACTGATCTCCAAGATCGACGCCGCGCTGGAGCGTCTGGTCGACGGCAGCTACGGCTATTGCGAGGAGACGGGCGATCCCATCTCCGTTCGCCGGCTCGATGCCCGACCGATCGCGACGCTGAGCCTCGAAGCTCAGGAGCGTCACGAGCGGATGGAACGGACCCAGCGCGACGACTGACGCCGCGCCTTCCGGTCCCGCAGGCCCGCACAGTGCCGCTCACCAGGGGCAGGGCGGCGCGCCGCGTCGGCATTGCACGGGACAGATGGCACCGAACGGATGGAAAGCGCCGGTCCCGACCGGCGCTTTCGTCGTTTCAAGGCTGTTGCCGTCGCCTGCATCCGTTGGCTTCAGGGCCGGCGATGGAACCAAGCCGTCCTCACAGGGTTCGGAACGTCATTCGAAACGACGGTTCCAAGCCGGGAGGGCAGCCATGGACAACGAGACCCTGAACCTCGACCTGCGTAAATTTCTGAAGCAGGTCGGCGTCACTTCGCAGCGGGAGATCGAGCTGGCGGTCGGCCGCGCGCTGGCCGAAGGACGGCTGGACGGAGTGATGTCCCTGTCGGCCCGCATGGTGCTGACGGTCGACGGTATCGGGCTGACGCACGAAGTTACGGGTGAGCTGTCGCTTGAACAGCCGCCGGAGTGACGGGCCGGGTGCCATGGAGCTGCGGGGTAACGGTCAGGATCGCGGCGGTCAGCCGGTGTTCGGTCCATGGCACATCGTGGTGGGCCGAAGTCAGGTAGGGACTGGTGGGGTCGCGGGCCCATTCGCTCGGGAACAGCGCGACCTGCCTGCCTGAGGTTCGGCTAAGGACCGCGTCATAGGGGTCGCCGGCCAGGGCGCAGGCCATCGCCCGGCACAGGTCGCTGCCAGCCAGGTTGCCGAGATGGGTTGTCTGGGTCGGCCGGGCATTGAACTCCAGGAAAACCGGCGGGCTGCCATCGTCCGGCAGAATGGCGTCGATGCCGCCGAATCCCGAATAGCCCGTCACTTCCACCATCCGGTGGGCCATGTCGATCAGCCCGGGATGGGGGGTCAGTTCGATCACGGATGCCGGGCCGAAGGGGGCCGGCTCATGACGCAGGACCGTGTAGGCGAAGCATTCCAGGATTTTCCCGCCCAGCGCGCAGAACGATACCGACGCTGCGCGCCCGCGCACGAATTCCTGCGCGACCGCCTGCCGGTCCGGGTATTCCTCGGATCGGCTTGCCGCCATGGCCAGTGCCTGCCCGGCGGAGGATGCGAAAAGTACCCCGCGGCCGGCCGAACTGCCGTCATATTTCAGCAGAAGCGGTTCGCCAAGCGCGGCCAGATCGGCCACAGCGGTACGGTGCGGATCGACGGCGACCTGACGCGGCGTCCGGACGCCCGCCGCCGCGGCCATTTCCACACAGTGAGACCGCTTCTCTTCCCAGGGATCGTCGCTGCACCAAGCCTGGACGAACCGCAGATTTCGGGCGTCGGCGCTGTCCGCCTTTACCCGTTCCTGCAACCGTCCCGCCAAGCCGAGCACGCGGACGGCGGCCTCCTCGCAGCCGATGACGATGTCGGCCCGGAACTGTGCCGCCGCCCGCGCGGCGATCACGGTCAGGTCATCGGCGGCCAATTCGGGAGAGAAACAATGCCGGCCGTCGATCTGGTCGCAGAACTCGAGCAGGGAGTTCTTCGGACAGATGACGAACACACGAAATCCCGCCGCCTTCAATGCGGCAGGCATCCTTGCGGTACCGTAACGATACATCGCGCAGGACACCAGCAATGCCGTGGGCATGCACACCTTCGCGTGGGAGAAAACGGGTTGATGGTTTAAGGCCTAATCGTTTTATCGGCAATCGACACCGCCGCCGATACCGTACATTGTCTCAGCAGGCATGCGAGGGAGGGGAAGTCCCTAGTTGGGGAGACCCCGCCTTCGAACCGGATCGCTTGAGGCACAGCGGCCTTTCGGTTAGGGATGGCCCCTGAGCGCCAATCCCGAAGGAAGCCAGTTCCATGAGCGACGATCCCGATTGCCTGGGCATGTGCGCCATCGACGGCGATGTCTGTACCGGTTGCGGCCGCACGCTGGACCAGATCAACGCCGCCCTGGAGCGCGCCGATGCCGGTGGCGAGCCCGAGTCTCCGGCTGGCTGAGGCGGCCGGACCATTTCCGCGACGATCTTCCGCCTCTGCTGTTTTCCTCGTCATCGTCAGACGAAACCCATCGAGGAGCAGCATCATGGCCGATCAGCCGAACCAGCAACCGGCCGACGCCGTCCGCGACGACCGACCGCAGAAGCCCGCCGATGCCGGCAATGAGGGGGGCGGCAAGATCAGCAGCGAGACCGTGAAGGCGCAGGAGGAAGCCGCCAAGGACCGCGCCCGCGAAGGCGGCTACCAGTAAGCGGACGAATGGCCATGCGACGGCCCGGCTCCTGATGAGGGGCCGGGCCGTTTCGTTTCATGGCGTCGCGCCGGAAACGTGATGCACGCAACAGCGGGCTGTGTGAGTGGAGCTTATGGTCATCCTCGACCGGCCGATCATGGCCGGGATGAGGGAGACGAACCATGACGAGCGACCTCACCCTGTCCCAGAGCGTCACCAACGCGGCGGATCTGATCGACTGCGTCGCCCAGCGCGAGGCTTACCGCCGTGCCACCGAACTCATCGGTCCGGCTTTGGGGCGGATCGGCGGCAACATGGCCGTCGGCATGATGGATGGATTCACCGCGGCATCGCGACAGTCGCTGGAAGGCTGAAGCGGCGGAGCGCGTCGGTTTCGCCGAGAGAGGGCCAGTCGGCAACATCGGCCCGGCACAACCCTCCGGCCGGCAGCAATTTCCTATCCGTTAGCGATGAGTTCCAGAGATCGCGGCGGTTCCCAACGCACCCCAGGGCCACGGAGGGATGTCTCCCGCCATGGCCGCCGGTTCCGCCGCCGTTACCCCGACGATCCTTAGAACGGCATGATGATGTCGTACAGCTGCTGGCCGTAGCGCGGCTGCTGGACGTCGGTGATCTGGCCGCGGCCGCCGTAGGAGATGCGGGCTTCGGCGATCTTCTCGTAGCTGATGGTGTTCTGCGCGGTGATGTCCTCCGGACGGATCACGCCGTGGATTTGCAGATCGCGCAGCTCGTAGTTCACGCGGACTTCCTGGTGGCCCTGGATGACCAGATTGCCGTTGGGCAGGGTCTGGGTCACCAGCGCCGCCACCTTCAGTTCGATCTTCTCATTGCGGTCGACCGAGCCCTTGCCGTCGTTCGAGGTGTCGCTCGACAGATCCACCAGGCTGGCGGCCGAGGCGCCGGCCGGCAGGACGCGGTTCAGCGTGGCGCCTTCCAGGCCGAACAGGTTCGGCATGCCGGCCTTTTCGGTGTTGGCGCGCGACCGCTTGCTCTCGTTCGACAGCTTGGCCTGATCGGCGATGGAGATGTTGATGGTCAGGATGTCGCCGACCTTGGCCGCGCGCTGGTCCTTGAAGAAGGCCTTGGCACCGGTCCGCCACAGCGAGTTCGGGTTGCGCTCCGTCGGCAGCGGGGTCGGCATCGGCAGGCTGACCGGCTGGTAGCCGGTCTTGGCCTGCGGGTCCTGGATGCCGCTCATCTCGGGGGCCTTGCCGATGTCGGCGATGCGCGAGGCGGCGCCGCAGGCGGTCAGGGAGGTGGCAGCGGTGGCGATCATCGCGAAGCGGATCAGGCGGGCGGTCATGGTGGCGGACATTGGAGCTTTCTCCTTACTGCGCGATGATGCCGGGCTTTGCCACGGCGACGACGTTGGGCCCCGCGACCGTCGCTTCGACGATGCGGTTGGATTGGGTGTTCACGACGCGGATGACCTCGCCCTTGCCGCCGTCCTGCAGGGCCTTGCCCTGGGTCGTCAGCGTCATCGACTGGGTGGTCAGCGTGATGGTGACCATCGAGCCCTTGTCGACCATGCGCGGCGATTGCAGGTCGCGCAGGCGGACGGGCTGGTTGGTCGACACGCCGCGCTTCGGCGTCATGCCGATCAGCTGCGCGTCGGTGGCGGCGGTGTCGCTGGTGGTCTGGTCGGCGCGCACGTCCTGCCAGTCGATGTCGCCCGGGCCGATGACGTCGCCGGGAATGATCCGGCGCGACAGCACCGGGATCTGCACCACGCCGAAGGCGCGCCCCGACACCGGCAGGCGGACCTGGCTGCCGGTCACCACGATCTCCGCGGCGAAGCGGCCCTGGACCGGGCTGTAATAGAGGTTCTCGACCGCCAGCCCGCCGGCGCCCTGGGGGGCGCGCAGCTCCACCGCGCGGCTGTCCAGCTCCATCTGCAGCCGTCCGGCGGTGATGACCCGCGACAGCGCATCCGACAGAACCGCCTCCACATGCGGCATCCCGTACACCACGTCGGGCGCCAGACCCGAGCCGGCCGGGGCCGGAGCCATGGCCGCGGCCGCGGCGGCCTGCCCGATGCCGAACCCCATGACCGGAACGGTCAGCAGGGCGGCACCGAGGAGCAGGGCGGGCAGGCGGCGGTTGGCGAGGTGGCGGATCATGGCGGTGGTTCCCGATGTGAAGGCTGAAGCGAGGCGCCGGCGACGTCGGCGGCGTTACTTCATCTGGCTGGCCTGCTGCATCATCTCGTCCGTGGTCTTGATGACCTTGGAGTTCATCTCGTAAGCGCGCTGCGCGGTGATCAGGGTGGTGATCTCCTGCACGACGTTGACGTTGGAGGTCTCCAGCGCGCCCTGGGTGACGCGGCCGAAGCCGGGAGCGCCGGGGTTGCCGGTCACCGCCTGGCCGGACGCGCCGGACTCCATGAAGAGGTTGTCGCCGGTGGCTTCCAGGCCGGCGGCGTTGGCGAAGGTGGCGAGCTGGATCTGTCCGACATTCTGGGTGGCGGTCTGGCCGTCCAGCTTGATCAGCACCTCGCCCGACGAGTTGATGGAGATGTCCACCGCGTTGGTCGGGACGGTGATGTTCGGCTGGATCGGATAGCCGTCGGCAGTGACGATCATGCCTTCCGGCGACAGCTTGAAGTTGCCGGCACGGGTGTAGGCGGTGTCGCCGCTGGGCAGCGTCACCTGGAAGTAGCCCGATCCGTTGATCGCCACGTCCAGCTTGTTGTCGGTAATGTTCAGGTTGCCCTGTTCCAGCACGCGGGCCACCGCGGCGACGCGCACGCCGGCACCCACCTGCACGCCGGTCGGCACCACGGTGCCGGCGTCCGACGAGGTCGAGCCGATGCGGCGGAAGTTCTGGTACAGCAGGTCCTGGAACTCGGCCCGCTGCTTCTTGTAGCCGGTGGTGGTCGAGTTGGCGATGTTGTTGGAGATCGTCTCGACGTTGAGCTGCTGGGCGATCATGCCGGTGGCGCCGATGGCGAGGCTGCGCATTCTGGTCTTCTCCTCTCGTCGTCGGTCTGGATCAGGCGGTGCGGCCCAGACGCTGAAGCATCGTGCGGATGCGCTCGTGTTCGTTGTCCATCATCTTCTGAGCGGACATGTACTGACGCTGGATGTCGATCATCTGCGTCATCTCGACCACGGGCTTCACGTTGGAACCCTCTAGCAAGCCCTGTGCCACTTTCGTCTCGACCGGGGCGGGCTGCGGCTGCTCGTCGGTGACGTACAGGCCGTTGCCGACCTCGGTCATCAGCTGCTCGGTCTTGAAGGTGACGATGTTCAGCTTGGCGACCGGGCCCAGCTCGGTGGCGACGGTGCCGTCGCCGCTGACCTTCACGTCGCTGGTGCCGGCCGGAATGGTGATGGGCTGGCCGTTGTTGGACAGCACCGGCAAGCCGCCGGCATCCACCAGCTGGCGCTGGTCGTTCAGGCGGAAATTGCCGGCGCGGGTATAGCGCGGGCCGCTGGCGGTATCGACGGTGAAGTAGCCCTGGCCGGTCAGCGCCAGATCCAGCGGGTTGCCGGTCTGCGTCATCGGGCCGTTGGACAGATCGCGCACCACCGCGCGGTCCTGGACGAAGCTGACCTTCTCATGCAGGCCGGGCTTTTCCAGATATTCGGTGAACAGCATCCGCTGGTTCTTGTAGCCGGTCGTGTTCATGTTCGCGATGTTGTTCGACGTCACGTCAAGCTGGCGTTGCAGCGCCATCTGGCGCGACAGGGCGACGTAGATCGAATTTTCCATCTTGCGGCCTCTTCACCTTGCGAACGGATCGAACGACAGCGTCCGACCGGCGAAAGCGTTATTGCAGGTGGCGTGCCAACTTCGCCGAAGCCTTGGAATCCGCTGAATACGGGCAAGGGGCAGGCGGTCCCGCCGGGTGGGGCAGGGGATGCCGGGCAGAATCTGCCGGGGGGAGGGCGTTCCTTGCCGGGTGTCGCCGGGCAAGACTCTCCCGTTCCCACCGCATGAGTGGTGCGGCAGGGCGATGGTCCGCGGCCCACAATCCCCAGGAGCGATCCCAGGGGAGATGCGGTCGGCCGGCGGCGGAATCCGGGCGTGCCTGCGCTCCAATCGGAGTGCGGACGCGGTGCGGGCACGGATTGCCGGTCAGTCCCAATCAAGAACCGTGCCGAAATGGTGACAGGGGGTGGAAACCTGCCCGTCCGGGGCGGCCCATTCCCCACTCGAAAGGAGTTATTAACTATCCCAAAAGTAGCTTTGACCATTGTCAGGCGGTGGATGCCTGAGCCGTTGCGTACCTCGAACGATCCCAGGATGTCATGGCTGCCGAAACCGATGCCGGTGAACTGACCGACGGCCTGCCCCGGAAGAAATTCAGCGGCAAGAAGCTGGTCCTGTTCGTCGTTCTTCCCCTGGTCCTGCTGATCGGCGCCGGTGCGGGCGTCTATTTCTCCGGTCTGCTCGACGGGCTGCTGGGCAAGGAGAAGCCGGCGGAGGAGGGGGAGCACGCGGCGGCGGCGGAAGGCGAACATGGGGCGGAGGCTGGCAAGGGCGACGCCGCCCATGCCGCCCCGATCTTCTACGACCTGCCGGACATGCTGGTGAACCTGAACACCGGCAACAAGCGTCCGGCCTTCCTGAAGATCAAGATCTCCATCCAGCTGTCGAAGCCGGAGGATGTCGGGGCGGTGGAGCATGTGCTGCCGCGCATCATCGACAATTTCCAGGTCTACCTGCGCGAGCTGCGCCTGGAGGACTTGCGCGGGTCGGCCGGCATGTACCGGCTGCGCCAGGAACTGCTTCTGCGCATCACCGCCGCCGCGTTCCCGGTGAAGGTGAAGGACGTGCTGTTCAAGGAAATGCTGGTCCAGTGAGGGCCCGGTCAGGTGGGGATGGGGGCCGATGAGCGACACCGGTGAACTGAGCGAAGAAGAACGGCTTGCCGCCGAATGGGCCGCACTGGCCGAGGACAGCGGCGATGTCGGCGACATGGGCGGCGGCGGGTCGACCCGCGTCCTGAACCAGGACGAGATCGACAGCCTGCTGGGCTTCGACCAGGGTGGCGCCGGCGACGGCGACAACTCCGGCATCATGGCGCTGGTCAACTCGGCGCTGGTCAACTACGAACGCCTGCCCATGCTAGAGGTGGTCTTCGACCGCCTCGTCCGCATGATGTCCACCTCGCTCCGCAACTTCACCTCTGACAACGTCGAGGTCAGCCTCGACCAGATTTCGTCGGTGCGTTTCGGCGATTACCTGAACTCCATCCCGCTGCCGGCGATGCTGTCGGTGTTCAAGGCGGAGGAATGGGACAATTACGGCCTGATGGTCGTCGACTCCGCGCTGATCTACTCCATCGTCGACGTGCTGCTGGGCGGCCGGCGCGGCACGGCGGCGATGCGCATCGAAGGCCGTCCCTACACCACCATCGAACGCAACCTCGTGGAACGCATGGTCCATGTGGTGCTGTCCGACCTGTCCGCCGCCTTCGATCCGCTGTCGCCCGTCACCTTCCGCTTCGACCGGCTGGAGACCAACCCGCGTTTCGCCACCATCGCGCGTCCCGCCAACGCGGCGGTGCTGGTCAAGCTGCGCATCGACATGGAGGATCGCGGCGGCCGGCTGGAGCTGATGATCCCCTACGCGACGCTGGAGCCGGTGCGTGAGCTGCTGCTCCAGATGTTCATGGGCGAGAAGTTCGGCCGTGACTCGATCTGGGAAACCCACTTGGCCTCGGAACTGATGGTGACGGACGTCGATCTGTCGGCCGTGCTGGACGAGGTGACGATGACCCTGCACGACGTGCTGAACTGGCGCGTCGGCACCCGCATCCTGCTGAACGCCACCCCCGACGGCGCGATAGAACTGCGCTGCGGCGACGTGTCGATGTTCCAGGGGCGTATGGGGCGCAAGGGCGGGCACATCGCCGTCCGCCTGGAAAAGGAATTGCCCAAGCAGGAGGTCATGAGGTTATGAGTCCGCTGGTCTCCATCATCATCGACGTCGTGATGGTCGGCCTGCTGGCTGCCACCATCGCCTACGCGATCATCCTGAACCGGCAGATCATCGCGCTGCGCGAGAGCCGTGGCGAGATGGCCGAACTGATCCAGGGCCTGAACGACGCGATGGGGCGGGCGGAGAGCGGCGTGCGCACGCTGAAGAAGGCGGCGAGCGATACCGGCGAGGATCTCCAGCGCACCGTGAACAAGGCGCAGACCCTGCGCGACGAACTGGAATTCATGATCGAGGCGGCCGACGCGCTGGCCAACCGGCTGGGCGGCGTCGGCGAACGTGACGGCGGACGTGATGCCGGCCGCCGCGACAGCGGGCGTGATGGCGGCCGTTCCGTGGCGGTTGCCCCGACGCTGGCCGCGCGCAGCCCGGCGAAGGCGCCGCTGGTGGCGCCGCGCCCGGCCCTGCGCAGCCTGCCGGTCGAGGACGACCACGACCATCACGACCATGCGCCGCCGCCGGCCCGGCTGGAGGCGCCGCCGCGCCGTGCCGCCGCCCGTGCCGAACCGCCGGCCGAGGCGCGCGACCCCATCACCCGTGACACCATTACTCGTGACGGGGAAAGCCTGTCGCGGGCCGAACGCGAACTGCTTCAGGCAATCGAGAATGCCGGCAAGGGGCTTGGATGACCATGCGCACCAGTGACGGCAGGCCCGCTGCGGCGGGCGGCGAACCCAAGGTCGTGATCCGCCCGGCTGGCGCCGCTCCGACCGGCGTCCGCACCTCTCCCACACTGGCCGCCCAGCAGGCCCAGCAGGCGCAACTGCCGGCCGTCCGCCCTGCGGCGGGAAAGGTGCCGGTGAAGAAGGGCAAGGCGAAAGCCAAGGCGCGCAAGCCGGCGACGCCGCGGGTGCCCTTGACCCAGCGGCTGAGGGCACGGATGCGCGGCGCCCGTTTCCGCCTGCTGCCGCTGACCATCTTCGTCGCGGTGCTGATGCTGGGCGTGCGGGTCGGCGATCTGTGGCGCCTCGCCACCCATGACGCCCGCCTGCCCGATTTCCCGGTCAGCCTCGCCCAGGGGCCGCAGGGCTCCACCCCGGCGACGCCGCCCATCCAGATGGCGGCTGGCCAGACGGCGGCGGGTCAGACTCCGACTGCGACCACTAAGCCGGCCGGCAAGGACGCTCCTCCGGCTCCCGGCGGCTCCAGCGGTCCGGCCAACGCTCCGGCGGCCAATGCGCCGCTGGCGCCTCTCGGTCCCATCGACAACCAGGAATTGCTCCAGCATTTCGCCGAGCGCCGCGCCGAGATCGAGCGCCGCACCAAGGAGATGGAGCAGCGCGAGGCCCTGCTGGCCGCCGCCGAGAAGCGGATCGACCAGAAGGTGGCGGAGATGGAGAAGACCCGCTCCGACATCCAGAAGCTGATGGCCCAGGGTGACGAGAAGCAGTCGACCCAGTTGGAAAGCCTGGTGAAGATCTACGAGACGATGAAGCCGAAGGAAGCCGCCCGCATCTTCGAGGAACTCGACATGCCGGTGCTGCTGGGCGTCATCCAGAAGATGAAGGAACAGAAGACCGCGCCGATCCTGGCCGCCATGGATCCGGTGAAGGCCAAGGAGGTCACCTCGGCCCTGGTCGAACGCCGCGTGCCGCTGACGGCGACGGTCACGACGCCGAAGTAAAAGCAACAAGCTCCCTCTCCCAGGACAGGAGAGGGGGCTTGTTGCCGAATAAAATTCTCACATAAACCGGTTGTTCTTCGGGAAGCCGTTCGGCGGCATCTTGCCCTGGCCGGCGCGGTCGCCCATCCAGCCGGTCAGGTCGGTGACGGTGAAGTTGCGCTCACCGTTCTTCCAGCTCAGCCCCTGGGCCAGCGTGAAGGTCTTCACGTCGGCGACGCTGGCGTCCTTGTATTTCTGAAGCTGGACGCCCTTGCCGCGGGTCATCACCGGCACCTGCTCCAGCGGGAAGACCAGCATCTTACGGTTGTTGCCGATGATGGCGAGCGTATCGCCGCTCACCGGCTGGCAGATGCGGGCCGACTTGCCGTCCTCCAGGTTCAGAACCTGCTTGCCGGCGCGGGTCTGGGCCAGCACCTCCGCCTCCTCGACGCGGAAGCCGCGGCCGTCCTCCGACACCACCAGCAGGGTGCGGCCGGGCTGGTGGCGGAACAGGTCGACGATGTCGACGTCGTTGCCGAGGTCGATCATCAGCCGGACCGGCTCACCGAAGCCGCGGCCACGCGGCAGCTTGTCGACGCCGATGGTGAAGAACTTGCCGTTGCTGGCGAAGACCAGAAGCTTGTCGGTCGTCTCGCACCGCTCGATGAAGCCGCGCTCGTCGCCGTCCTTGTACTTCACATCCTCGGCTTCGGCGTCGGTCAGGTGGCCGCGCACCGTGCGGATCCAGCCTTTGGCCGAGCAGATCACGGTCACCGGCTCGCGCTCCACCAGCGCGTCCAGCGGCACCTCGATCACCGTCGGCGCGTCGGCCACGTCGGTGCGCCGCTTGCCGAGTGCGCCGGCGCCGAACTTCTTCTTGATCTCGGCCACACCCTCGGCGATCCGCTTCCAGCGCAGGGTCTCGTCGCCCAGCAGTTCCAGCAGGCCGTTCTTCTCGGTTGTCAGCGCCTCGTGCTCGCGCCGGATCTCCATCTCCTCCAGCTTGCGCAGGTTGCGCAGCCGCATGTTGAGGATGGCGTCGGCCTGCACGTCGGTCAGGGTGAAGGCGCGGATCAGTTGCTGTTTCGGCTCGTCCTCCTCGCGGATGATGCGGATGACCTCGTCGAGGTTCAGGTAGGCGGCGAGATAGCCGCCGAGAACCTCGAGGCGATGATCGATCTGCTTCAGCCGGTAGGTGGAGCGGCGGACCAGCACCTCGTGCCGGTGGTCGAGGAAGGCCTGGAGCACCTCGCGCAGGTTCATCACCCGCGGCACATGGTCGGCGCCCAGCACGTTCATGTTCATCGAGAAGCGGATTTCCAGGTCGGTGGCCTGGAACAGCGAGGCCATCAGCACCTCGGGATCCACGTTGCGGTTCTTCGGCACCAGGACGAGACGGACGTCCTCCGCCGATTCGTCGCGCACGTCGTCCAGCAGGATCAGCTTCTTGGCCAGCAGCAGCTCGGCGATCTTCTCGACCAGCCGGGCCTTCTGCACCTGATAGGGCATTTCGGTGACGACGATCTGCCAGGTGCCCTGGCCCAGCTTCTCCACCTCCCAGCGGGCGCGCAGGCGGAAGGCGCCGCGGCCGGTGCGGTAGGCCTCGATCACATTCTGCCGCGACTCGACCAGCAGGCCGCCGGTGGGGAAATCCGGGCCGGGCATGAAGCCGACCAGCGTCTCGATGCTGGCGTCGCGGTGCTTGATCAGGTGGCGAAGCGCGTCGCAGATCTCGCCGACATTGTGCGGCGGGATGTTCGTGGCCATGCCGACCGCGATGCCGCTCGACCCGTTGGCCAGCAGGTTGGGGAAGTTGGCGGGCAGGACCGCCGGCTCGTCGCCGTCGCCGTCATAGGTCGGGCGGAAATCGACCGCGTCCTCGTCGATGCCCTCCAGCAGCGCCTTGGCGACCTCGGTCAGGCGGGCTTCGGTGTACCGCATCGCCGCGGCGTTATCGCCGTCGATGTTGCCGAAATTGCCCTGGCCGTCGACCAGCGGGTAGCGGACGGAGAAGTCCTGCGCCAGCCGCACCAGCGCGTCGTAGACGGAGGTGTCGCCGTGCGGATGGAACTTGCCGATCACGTCGCCGACGACGCGGGCCGACTTCTTGGGCGGCGTCGTCGGTTCCAGCCGGAGCTGGCTCATGGCGAACAGCAGGCGTCGGTGCACCGGCTTCAGCCCGTCGCGCACGTCGGGCAGCGAGCGGGACATGATGGTGGACAGCGCGTAGCTGAGATACCGCTCGCCGAGCGCGTCGGCCAGCGGCTTTTCCAGGATTTCGGAGGCGGGGTTTTGCGGCTTCATGATGAGGGGGTCTAGCAGTTTCAGGATGAGCGCGCTACCGCGTTCGCGTAACGTTCTCTCAAGCGTTCACGCGCGGGCGGCAGCGGCCCGTTCAGCACGTGGCGTTCCAGGAAATGCGCGGTCAGCCGCAGCCCGTCGGCCACCGCGGCAGGTCCGCCGCCGCCGCGCCCGGCCAGGAAATCGGGCAGGGGAAGCAGCCGGTCGCGGTAGGGTTCACCCACCGACGCGGTCACCGCGCGGCCGGTGCGCGGACTGACATAGGCGAGGTAGTCGTTGGCCCCCGACACCGCGCAGCGGTCGAGGTCGAGGCCGAATCCAAGCTCGGCCAGCAGACCGATTTCCCACCGCACATAGCTCTCCGCCCAGGCCGGCCCGTCCAGCAGGCCGAACAGGGCGAGCAGCCCGTCGAACAGGGCAGGGTGCGCCTCCCGCTCCGGCAGCGCCGCCTCCACCAGCGCGCAGGCGCTGATGAGCGCGGCCAGCGCCTGGGCGTCGTCGAAGAAGTTGGCGGCATAGCCCTTCACCGACTCCAGCGTGAAATGGCCGAGATGCTCGGGCAGCCGGCCGCGCCAGCGGGCATGGACCAGGGTTCCCGGCTCCAGCGTGCCGCGCTGGCGCACCGAGCGTCCGCCCATCACCATGCCGGCATGGCGGCCGTGTTCGCGCGTCAGCACAGTCGCGACGGCGGACCCTTCCCCCTGGGGACGGGAGGACAGAACGATTCCCTGATCGGACCAATCCATCGGTGCCGGTTTCGGAAGAGGTGGCGAGCTATCCTAATATAGGAAAAAATTTCGCAGAAGGAACCCTCGGCAACCGCGATAGCGGCGTGCTTGGAGCATTTATGGTTTCTTCACCAAAATGCCCATACCATCGGACCCTCAACGGTGGGAGGCCCCACCAATCGCTGACCGCCGACAGGTCCGACGAGGGGTCTTGAACACCAACATCGACCGATATCTGCTGGCGGAAAAGGCCGGAACCGAAGGCGTCTGGGATTGGGACCTGCGCAGCGACACGCTGTACCTCTCCCCCCGCTTCAAGGATTTCCTTGGGCTGCCGCCGGGCGATTCCAGCCGCGAATCCAACCGGCCGAACGACTGGCTTTCGCTGGTCCATCCGGAGGACGTCGACTGGCTGCATGCCTCGTTCGAGGCGCAGATGGTCGGGCTGTCCGTCCCCTTCCAGATCGAACACCGTGTCCGCCGCGCCGATGCGTCCGCTGCGGCGAAGCCGCACTGGCGCTGGCTGGTCTGCCGCGGCATGGCGGTGATGGACGATTCGGGCGAGCCGATCAGGCTGGTCGGGTCGGTCGCCGACATCACCGACCGCAAGCATGCCGAACAGGAGCTGCGCCGCAGCGAGGAACGCTATGCGCTCGCCGCCGCGGCCAGCAACGACGGGCTCTACGACTGGGATCTGGTCACCGACCGCGTCTATTACTCGCCGCGCTGGGCCTCGCTTCTCGGGCTGTCGCCGGCGGACCTGACCGACGAGCCGCAGGAGTGGCTGGGCCGCATCCTTGCGGCCGACCGCGCCATCCTGACCGATGCGATGGCCTCCCTCGGCCGGGCTGAGCCCGAATCGGAAACCGGGGCGGAGGCGGCCTTCCAGGTCGAATACCGCATGCGCAACGCCGCCGGGGCGATCCGCTGGATGGCCTGCCGCGGCATCGCCGTTCTGGACGCCGCCGGCAAGCCGATCCGCCTCGTCGGCAGCCAGGCCGACGTGACCGACCGCAAGACCGCCGAGCAGCGCCTGCGCCAGAGCGAGGAGCGCTACGCCCTTGCCGCGGCCGGGGCCGCCGACGGGCTGTGGGACTGGCACATCGACAGCGGCGAGGTCTATTACTCGCCGCGCTGGAAGGCGATGCTCGGCTTCGAGGAGGCGGAGATCGCCGGCTCCGTCGACGAATGGTTCAACCGGGTCCTGCCGGGCGATCTCGACGGGCTGCGCACCGCCATCGGCCTGCATCTGGTCGGCGAACGTCCGCACCTGCAGCAGGAGTTCCGCATCCGCGGCAAGGGCGGACAGGAGATGTGGATGCTGGTGCGCGGGCTGGCCGTCCGCAACGACAAGGGCTTTGCGGTCCGCATGGCCGGCTCGATGACCGACATCACGGCGCGCAAGAAGGCCGAACAGCAGATCCTGTTCAACGCCGTCCACGACAGCATGACCGGCCTGCCGAACCGCACGCTTCTGCTGGACCGCATCGGGCAGGCGCTCGACCGCAACCGCCGTGCCGGCTCCCGTCCCTTCGCCACCATCATCATCGACCTCGACCGCTTCAAGGCGATCAACGACGCGCTCGGGACCAGCGCCGGCGACCGCATGCTGCGCATCGTCGCCGAGCGCCTGGATGTCAGCCGCCGCGTCGGCGATACGCTGGCCCGCCTGTCCGCCGACGAGTTCGCCGTGCTGGTGGATGAGATGGATGATGCCGGCGACGCGCTGGAGGCGGCGGAGCGGATGGCCCGCGCCATCTCCCGCCCGGTGACGCTGGCCGAGGGGCACGACGTGGTGCTGACCGCCTCCATCGGCGTGGCCTTGAGCCAGACCGGCTACGAGCGGGCGGAGGACATGCTGCGCGACGCCAGCCTCGCCATGTACCGCGCCAAGAGCGGCGGGCGGGCGCGCATCGACGTGTTCGACGCCAATCTGCGCCGGCAGGCGATGGCCGCGATGCGCATGGAGGCCGATCTGCGCGCCGCGCTGGAGCAGGGACAGCTCTGCCTGCATTACCAGCCCATCGTCCTGCTGGAGACCGGTGCCATCGCCGGCTTCGAAGCACTGATGCGCTGGAACCATCCAGACCGCGGTCTGGTGTCTCCGCTAGAGTTCATCCCGCTGGCCGAAGAGACCGGGCTGATCGCGCCGATGGGCCGCTGGGCGCTGGGACAGGCGGTGCGGCAGCTGGCGGCGTGGCAGGCGCGTTTCCCCAGGCCCGTGCCGCTGTTCATGAGCGTCAACGTCTCCACCCGCCAGTTCCGTGACGACGACATCGTCGGCGCCGTGCGCGACCTGCTGGACGCGGTGCCGATCCCGCCGTCCAGCCTGAAGCTGGAACTGACCGAAAGTCTGCTGGTCCAGGATCCGGACGAATGCCGGATGCTGATGCAGAGCCTGCGCGACATGGACGTGCGGCTGTCAATCGACGATTTCGGCACCGGCTATTCGTCGCTGGCCTATCTGCACAAGCTGCCGGTGGATGTGCTGAAGATCGACCGCAGCTTTGTCCGCGCGGTGTCGACGGGGGAGGGCAACGCCGCCATCGTCCAGGTCATCGCCGGGCTTGCCACCATTTTGCGGCTGGATTGCGTGGCGGAAGGGGTGGAAACGGCGGACGAAGCGGTGTATCTGCGCGGTCTGTGCCAATACGCCCAAGGCTACCACTTCGCCCGTCCCGCTCTGCCGGAAGCGGTGGAGCGGCTTCTGGCCGCCGAGGACGAGCACATCGCCCTGCCAGCATCGGCATAGAGCCGCTGCGAGCCGTCGTTATTTGGAGTTTCCGTGATGTCCGACCGCACCTGCGGTGAATGCACCCTGTGCTGCAAGCTGATGGGCGTGCCCGAGCTGAAGAAGCCCTCCGCCAAGTGGTGCGCCTCCTGCGATCAGGGCAAAGGCTGCTCGATCTACGAGGAGCGGCCGCAATCCTGCCGGAACTTCCAGTGCTTCTGGCTGATGGACGAGAATTTCCCCGACGAGTTCCGCCCCGACCGCATCCACGCGCTGGCCGCCTTCAACGACGTGAAGGACAGCTGCGTCCTGCATGTCGATCCCGCCAAGCCGCGCGCCATGGGCAGCCCCGAAGTGCAGGCGCTGACCGATGCGTTGCTGAAGGTCTACTCGAAGGTGTTTTTCCTCTGCGGCAAGGAAAGCGCGATGATGCAGCGCTGAGGGGGGCAGGGGGGCGTTGCCGGGCGAAGGTCCGCCCCCCGCTTCGGTTACCGTTGAAGGCCGCTGTTGTGGACGTTCACCGCGTCCTCGATGCCGACTGCCAGCATGCGGGCGACGCAGTCGTATCCGGCGTCGTTCCCATGGACGCCGTCCGGCCCGATCAGGTCGGCCATGGTCATCCCACGGGTCTCCACCAGCGACCGCATCACGTCGAAGCGGTGGAAGAGCCCGATGCGGTTATCGGCGGCGATCCCGGCGATGCGGGTCAGCATCGGGGCGACGCCGGTCTTTTCCAGCATCTTCGGGGAATATTGCAGGTCTATCAGCACCACCTCGACACCGGCGGCGCGCAGCCGCGCCACGCCCTGTCGGACCACTCGTTCGCTCAAGGACTGGTCGCCGTCGCGCAGCACCGTGTTCGCACCCACCTGCCAGATCACCAGATCCGGCTTGGCAGCCAGCGCATCGGCCTCGATCCGCTTTTCGGTCTGGTCGTCGGTCTCGCCGTTGATCCCGCGGTTGAGGACCGCGATGTCGGCGTTGCGGAACCGCTCGCTCAGGTAATGGTCGAGCCGGGCCGGATAGGCCTTGTCCGGCGCACTCGCCCCCGCCCCGGCGGTGGAGGAGGAGCCGATGGCGACGATGCGGATCGGCACGCCCGTCGCGATGCGCTGCGACAGTTGCGTCAGCGGGATCGACAGGGCTGACTCGCTCCGCGGAAGCTGGCAGTTGGCGGATGCCGCGGACTCTGCTGCCCGTGCCGGAACGGAAACGGCCAGGTTGGCGATGGTCAGAGTGGCGATCAGCGACAGGATGCGGACGGCGGACGGCAGGACAGACCTCAATTGCTCGCTCCGGTGCGCCGGCCGATCGACAGAGGGTCGATCATCGTCGCGACGCTTTGTGCCAGCAATTGTCCGATGCATTGGTGAACGAATTCATAAGAGCGCCGTTTCGCCTCGTCCGATTCGTCGGCGAAATCGACCCGGCCGTCCTCCACCCAATGCCGCATGATGTCGTAGCGGGGGAAGTGGAAGACGTCGGAACTCTGGGATAGCCAGGACATATAGGACACGTAGGGGGCGAAGTCGATCAGCTGCGCGGTGTGCATGCTGTACTGCATGTCCATGATGACGATGTCGGCGCCGCGGCGCTGGACCTCGGCAATGCCCGACTGCAGAGCCGTGCCGAAACTCTCCAGATCCAGGCTGCGCATGGCGTCGACCGTGCCGGTCTGCCAGACGACCAGTGCCGGCCGCTGGTCCTCCACCGCCTGGGTCAGCGGGGCGACCATCGCCGGGGCCGCTTCGCCGGGAAGGCTCAGCACGGCGGTGCTGACCTCGCGGCCGGGAAGGCGGCGCTTCAATTCGCTTTCAAGCCGGGCGGGATAGCCGACGATGCCAGGCTTGGGCGGGGATTTCGCGGAATGGACGACCAGCACCGACAGGGGCCGGCCGGCGGCCAGCTGCGCCGACACCCGCGGCAGACCGCTGCCGGGGGCGAGGACGGACTCCGGCACGGCACAGGCGGGATCGACGGAGGGGACAGCGGGCTGGCCGGCCAGGAGACGATCCGGCGAAGCGAACAGCGCGGCCGCCAGCAGGATCGCCGTGACGGTCAGCAATCGCCGCCCCCGCCCTTGCCCCTGCCTTTTCGCCATGCACCCCTCATGTGCCCATCTTCGTGGTGGCTGCAACCCGGTGGCGCCGTGCCCGCTCCGCCGACTGGTACCAGTTCAGGAAGCGCGCCATCAGCACCATCATGGCGATGCCCAGCACCGTAACAAGGAACTGGGCGGAAAGCGAGCCGCTGACATGGACCAGCACCGTCTGACCGGCGAAGGACAGCAGCACGCCCAGGCAGAACACATGCAGCGACTGCTTCCCGCAGGCGAGCAACGGGGTGGCCAGCGGTCCGCGCAGCCAGGACGCCCCCGCCGGCACCAGCCACAGCACCAGATAGGCCAGCGCGAAGAAATGCAGCAGGCGCAGCGGGTCGAGGTCGGTCTTGCTGATGGGATAGAGGATCTCGGTCAGCCACACCGGGATCAGCGCGTGCAGCGGGGCGAATTTCCAGGACAGCGTCAGGAACAGGCTTGCCAGCAGGACGGCCCCGGCGGCGGCCGCCACCGGCCGGCGGAAGCGGGTCAGTGTCGTCCGAAGATCCGGCTGGAATTGCAGCGACGCGCCCAGCACGAACAGGAACTGCCAGGTGAAGGGGTTGAAGTACCAGACGCCGCCGTCCGGATATGTCGGCAGGTTCCACCCCCACTGCCGCGCCGCCAGATAGAGCGCCGCCGATCCCGCCAGCACCCCCAGCGGCCGGCGGCGCAGGGCCGGCAGGAGAAGCGCCATCGCCAGCAGAAGCACGATGTAGAGCGGCAGCACATCCAGGTTCGCCGGCCGGAATTTCAGCAGGATGGCCTGGGTCAGTGCGGTGACCGGGTCCTGGAAATAGCCGGCGATGCCCATTTCCTCCGCGAACAGCGGACTGTCGAAGGCGCGGGCGGTGTAGGCGATCTGCGCGGTGTAGGCGAAGAACAGGATGATGTAGGTGGCATACAGGGTCCAGCAGCGGTGCAGCACCTGCGCCGCCGCCATCGGCATTCCCTGCCGGTCCAGCGTCCGGCCATAGACCAGGGCGGCGGTGTAGCCGGAGATGAAGACGAAGATCTCGGTGGCGTCGCTCAGCCCGAAATTGCGCGGTGTGGCCCACGAGATCTGGTTGGCAGGAATGTGGTTCACGAAGATGAACCACAGAGCCAGGCCGCGGAAGAAATCCAGCCGCAGGTCGCGTGCCGCCGTCTCGTTCCCGCTCTCCGTCGCAGTGCCTTCCCTCATGGCCGCGCCTTTCATGGCCGTTCCACCTGCAAGTGTCTGCTCCACCCTCATCAACAATTCAGCCGGGCCCGGTTCCCAGGGCGCGCGTTGCAAAAGATGGGGGTGCCGCCGCAGGAGTCGAGACATTAAGCGCCGAATGGGCCGGGAATGGGGTTGGGCATTTGTCGGAGGCAATGGTTGAATAGAACCCGCGGCTTCCCGCCGCAGCCTTAAACCTCTGAAATACAGACCTCAATTCCCGTTCGCACTTGATCCGGACCGTTTGTTTCCTGCATAATCCGGACAGCAAAAGAAAGCTGGGGCGGATCGGCCGGAAGGCCGGCGGCAAACCCGGATGGACGGGAGGAAACGCACACCAACGACGGGAAGTCGCGGGACCGGACGGGGGCGCTTTGCGCCGGCGCCTGTCGGTCCCGCGGTTCCCCGCAGTGCGCTGTCCGGGTCGGTCGAGCGTGCATCCCACTCATTCCCCCTTTCCCCGCTCACCCGGTTTCGTCCGGTCCCGTGAGGGACCGGGCCTTGACGGGTGCGGCCCGGCCGCCTCCAGCGCGGGGGTGTCCGCCGGTCCGGCGACAAGAACGCATAACGAGAATGGACAAGGGAGCTTCTGGATGAAACGTCGTGCATTTCTGACCTCCGCCGGTGTGGGCGTCGCCGCCAGCACGCTTGCCGCCCCCGCCATCGCCCAGTCCGCGCCCGAGATCAAGTGGCGCTGCGCCTCCAGCTTCCCCAAGAGCCTCGACACCATCTACGGTGGTGCGGAGTTCGTGGCGAAGCGCGTGGCCGAGCTGACGGACGGCAAGTTCCAGATCCGCGTCTTCGCGGCTGGCGAAATCGTTCCGGCGCTCCAGGTTCTGGACGCGGTCAAGGACGGCACGATCGAGTGCGGCCACACCGTCTCCTACTATTACGTCGGCAAGGATCCGACCTTCGCCTTCGACGCGGCGATGCCGTTCGGCCTGAACGCGCGCCAGCAGAACGCCTGGATGACCCATGGCGGCGGCAAGGAGCTGATGGCGGAGTTCTTCGCCGGCCACAACCTCGTCGCCATCGGCGCCGGCAACACCGGCACCCAGATGGGCGGCTGGTTCCGCAAGGAAATCAAGACCGTCGAAGACCTGAAGGGCCTGAAGTTCCGCATCGGCGGCTACGCCGGCACCATCATGGCCAAGCTGGGCGTCGTACCGCAGCAGATCGGCGGCGGCGACATCTATCCGGCGCTGGAGAAGGGCACCATCGACGGCGCCGAGTTCGTCGGCCCCTACGACGACGAGAAGCTCGGCTTCCAGAAGGTCGCCAAATACTACTATTATCCCGGCTGGTGGGAAGGCGGCCCGCAGGTCTCCATGCTGTTCGGCAAGGAGAAGTTCGAATCGCTGCCGCCGACCTACAAGGCGGCGCTTCAGGCGGCCTGCGCCGACGCCACGCTGGACATGCTGGGCAAGTACGATGTCCAGAACATGACCGCGCTGAAGCGTCTGGTCGCCGGCGGCACCCAGCTGCGTCCCTTCCCGAACGAGGTGATGCAGGCCTGCTATCAGGCCGCCATCGAGGTGTACGAGGACGAGGCGGCGAAGAACGAGAAGTTCCGCAAGGTCTACGACGCGTGGAAGAAGTTCCGCGAGGAGGAGTATCTGTGGTTCCGCGTCGCCGAATACAGCTTCGACCGCTTCGTCTACGCGGCCCCGCCGCTTGAGAAGAAGAAGTAAGAAACTCCTTGGGAGGGGGTGAGTTTCCGCCCCCTTCCTCGCGACTCCTAAACCTCGATCACCAGCCCATCGTAAGCCGGCTCGACCCCCTCCGGCAGAATCCGCCGCAGGCTGCCGTAGTCCATCGTGTTGTCCATGTGGGTCAGATAGGCCCGCCGCGGCTTCACCCGCGCGATCCATTCCAGCGTCAGCGCCAGATGCGCATGCACGGGATGCGGCGGCTCCAGCCGGCCGCAATCGACCACCCAGGTGTCGATCCCCGCCAGCGCCTCGAACGCCCGGTCGTCCAGCCGCACCACGTCGGTCGAATAGGCGAAGCTGCCGAACCGGTAGCCGACCGTCCGCATATAGCCGTGGTCCTGCTCGAATGGCGTGATCTCCATCCCCCTGACGCTGAACGGCCCGTCGATCCGGTGGCTGTTCAACACCGGCCGGTAGAAGGGATAGCCTTCCGGCAGCGGATCGAAGCAGTAGGGGAAGCGCACCTCGATGTCGCGCAGATGCTCGTCCCAGCCATAGGCGTCGATCGGCGCATGCATGTGGCGGCAGATCTCGCGCAGCTCGTCGATGCCGTGGCAATGGTCGGCATGCTGGTGCGTCCACAGCACGGCGTCCAGCCGCGCGCAGCCGCTGTCGAGCAGCTGCTGCCGCAGGTCGGGAGAGGTATCGACCAGCACCGACACGCCGTCCCGCTCGACCAGAACCGACGGGCGCATGCGCCGGTTCTTCGGGTTGGCAGGGTCGCAGCGGCCCCACTGGCCGCCGGGCACACCGGCGATCACCGGCACGCCGCGCGATCCGCCGCAGCCAAGGACGGTTACGCGCGCAGCACCGGGCGATGCGCCGGCTTCGCTCATGCAGCGGCCTTGTTCTGGACGGCCTTGTCGAACAGGCGGAAGAAGTTGTCGGTGGTGACGCGGGCCAGTTCCTCCGCCGACACGCCCTTCACCTCCGCCACGCAGGCCGCGGTGTGGGCGACATAGGCCGGCTCGTTGCGCTTGCCGCGGAAGGGGATCGGCGCCAGATAGGGCGCGTCGGTCTCCACCAGGATGCGGTCGAGCGGCACGTCCTTCACGATGGCGCGCAGCTCTTCCGACTTCTTGAAGGTGACGATCCCCGACAGCGACAGGGTGAAGCCGTACTCCACCGCCTCCTCGGCCAGCGCCCGGCCGGAGCTGAAGCAGTGCAGCAGCCCCTTCACCGGCTGGCCGGCCGCTTCCTCCTTGACGATGCGCATGGTGTCGTCGTCGGCGTCGCGGGTGTGAATGATCAGCGGCAGGCCGGTTTCCAGGCTGGCGCGGATGTGCCGGCGGAAACACTCCTGCTGCTGGTCGCGCGGGCTTTTGTCGTAGAAATAGTCGAGCCCGGTTTCGCCCAGCCCGATCACCTTGGGATGGCGCGACAGCTCGACCAGCCTGTCGACGGTGGTGATGGCGAACTCCTCCGCCGCCTGGTGAGGATGGACCCCCACCGTGCAGAGGATGTCGTCATAGCGTTCCGCCACCGCCAGGATGCGGTCGAAGCGGCTGATGTAGGTGCAGATGGTGACCATCCGCCCGATGCCGGCCTGCCGGGCGCGGTCGACGACCGCATCCAGCTCTTCGGCGAAATCGGGAAAGTCGAGATGGCAATGGCTGTCGACGAGCATACTGGGAACTCAGACCTTCGGTTCTTCGACGTAACGCGGGAAGACGCCCTGTGGCGTCGGCAGCGGCGTACCGGCGGCCAGCGTCCCCGACGGACCCAGCGTGCCGAAGCCGCGCGCGTCCGGACCCAGCGCCAGCAGGTCGAGGATCTTGGCGGAGGCGTCGGGCATCACCGGCTGGGTCAGGATCGCCAGATGGCGGATCGTCTCGGCCAGCACATAGAGCACGGTCGCCATGCGCGCCGGATCGGTCTTCTTCAGCGCCCATGGCGCCTGTTCGTCGACATAGCGGTTGGCGTCGCCGACCACGGCCCAGATGGCGTCGAGCGCCTTGTGGAAGGCCTGCGCCTTGATCTCCGCGCGCACGATGTCCAGCATGCCGTAGGCCGAGCCGAGCAGGGCGTTGTCGGCCTCGGTGAAAGCGCCCGGCGTCGGCACGGCGGCGCCGCAGTTCTTGCCGATCATCGACAGCACGCGCTGCACGAGGTTGCCGTAATCGTTGGCGAGGTTGCCGTTGATCCGGTTGACCATCTGCTTATGCGAGAAGTCGCCGTCATTGCCGAACGGCACTTCGCGCAGCAGGAAATAGCGGGTCTGGTCGAGGCCGTAGGTGTTGACCAGCGAGTCCGGGGCGATGACGTTGCCCAGCGACTTCGACATCTTCTGGCCTTCGATGGTCCACCAGCCATGGGCGAACACGCGGCGGGGCGGCTGGAGGCCGGCGGCCATCAGGAAGGCCGGCCAGTAGACGGCGTGGAAGCGCAGGATGTCCTTGCCGACCATGTGCAGGTCGGCCGGCCAGTATTTGGCATAGTCGCCGGTGGTGTTGGGATAGCCGACGGCGGTGATGTAGTTCGCCAGCGCGTCGAGCCAGACATACATGATGTGGGCGTCGTCGCCCGGCACCGGGATGCCCCACTTGAAGGTGGTGCGGCTGACCGACAAATCCTTCAGGCCCGACTTGACGAAGGACATCACCTCGTTGCGCTTGCCGGCCGGCGCGATGAAATCGGGGTTCTGTTCGTAGAACTCGATCAGCCGGTCCTGCCAGGCCGAGAGCTTGAAGAAATAGGACGGCTCCTCGACCCATTCGCACTCGGCGCCGGTCGGGGCGATCTTCTTGCCCTCGGCATTGGTGGTCAGTTCGTCTTCGCCATAGAAGGCTTCGTCGCGGACCGAGTACCAGCCGGCGTAGGAGCCGAGATAGATCTCGCCGCGATCCTTCAGAACCGTCCACAGCGCCTGCACCGACTTGACGTGCCGCGGCTCGGTGGTGCGGATGAAGTCGTCGTTGGAATAGTTCATCAGCGACACGAGATCGCGGAAGTTCTGCGACACCCGGTCGGTGAATTCCTGCGGCGCGATGCCGGCCTTCTCCGCCGACTTCTCCACCTTCTGGCCGTGCTCGTCGGTGCCGGTCAGGAACTTCACGTCATAGCCGTCGAGGCGCATGAACCGGGCGAGGACGTCGCAGGCAAGCGTCGTGTAGGCGTGGCCGATGTGCGGCACGTCGTTCACGTAATAGATCGGCGTCGTCAGGTAGAAGGTCTTCGGCCCGGCCATTTGCGGCACTTTCTTTCAAGTCAGGTTCAACCGGCAGGTTCTGAAATAACCCTAGGCGGCTGCCGTTTCCAGCGCCGACAGGGCGTTCAGGACCACCTGCTTGCGGTCCAGGTTTGCGGATTCCGCGCGCGCGAAAAGACGCTGAACCTTTTCCCACACCTCCACCCAACGTTCAAGACCGCGGGCGTTCGCCAATCGGGTCATCAGGGCGGCCTCGCCCGGCACCACCTCCGCCGGCCAGGAGCCGCGGGCGAGCGAGCGGGCGAAGCGGGCGAGCCACCAGACCAGCAGTTCGGTCGCCGTCTCGAACATCCCGTCATCTTGGCGGCGGGTCAGCTTGTCGCCGAAGGCATGCGCCGCGACGATGTCGATGCGCGGCAGGTCGGACAGCAGCCCGATCATCTCGCGGTAGAGCGCAAGGCCGCCGGCGTCGGCAAGGTCGATGGCGCGGCCGACGCTGCCCTCCGACAGGCGGGCCAGCGCCGGGCGGTCGTCGGCGGCGATGTCGGGCCGGTGCTGGCCCAGCAGGTCGATCACCGTGTCTTCGGCCAGCGGCTTCAGCGTCAGCTTGCGGCAGCGCGAGCGGATGGTCGGCAGCATGCCGCCGGGATTGTCGCTGACCAGCAGCAGCAGGGCGCCGGGCGGCGGCTCCTCCAAGATCTTCAGGATGGCGTTCAGACCGCTGAGATTCATGCGGTCGGCGCCGTCGATCACCGCGACGCGCCAGCCGCCCTCCGCCGAGGTGCGGCGCAGGAAGGGGCCGATCTTGCGCACGTCGTCGACGGCGATGTCGCGCTTCAGCCGGCCCTTCTTTTCGTCGCGCTGGCGTTCGATGGTCAGCATGTCGGCATGGCCGCCCGACGCCACCCGGCGGAACACCGGATGGTCGGGGCCGATGTGCAACGAGGTGACCGGCGCCGCGCCCCCCAGGGAGTCACCGAACAGGCTGTCGCCGGGCGGCTCCTGGGCCAGGACGAACCGGGCGAAGCGGAAGGCCAGCGTCGCCTTGCCGATGCCCGGCGTGCCGCCGATCAGCCAGGCATGCGGCAGCCGACCGGAGTTCCAGGCCTCCAGCAGCAGCCGTTCCGCCTCGTCATGCCCGACGAGGTCCGGGTTGCGCCGCGGGGCGAGTGCCTCTTCGGCGGCTGGGCCCGCCGGGGCAGGGGTGCGCGCCTTGCTCACGAGACCAGCCCCAGGCGGGTGGCGACGGTGTCCCAGATGCGCGCCTGCACGGTATTGAGGTCGGCGTCGGCATCGACCACGGCGCAGCGCTGCGGCTCCCGCCGCGCGATGTCGAGAAAGCCGTCGCGCAGCCGCTGGTGGAAGCCGATGTCCATCCGCTCATAGCGGTCCTCGCCGCCATGGCGCGCCACGGCGCGGCGCAGGCCGGTCTCCACGTCGATGTCGAGGATCAATGTCAGGTCGGGACGGAAGCCGCCGAGCGCCGCCGTCTGCAAGGTCTCGACCAGATCGCGCCCCAGCCCCAGCCCATAACCCTGATAGGCCATGGTGCTGTCGAAGAAGCGGTCGCACAGCACCCAGCTTCCGGTCTCCAGCGCCGGCCACACCGTGCGCTCCAGATGGTCGCGGCGGGCGGCGGTGTGCAGCAGGGCTTCGGTGGTCGCGCTCCAGCGGCCGGTCTCGCCGGTCACCAGCAGGCCGCGGATCTCCTCCGCGCCGGGCGATCCGCCCGGCTCCCTCGTCGTCACAAGCTCGACGTCGCGGGCGTGCAGGGAGACGCGCAGGCTGTCGGCCAGACGGCGCAGCTGCGTCGACTTGCCGGCCCCTTCGCCGCCTTCCAGCGTGATGAAGCGGCCGCGTGCGGGAGAGGTCGGCATCGTCGTCACGGTCACAGGCTGTTGCCGAAGACGAGATACTTGGCGGCGGCGAAGGCGCGGCCGAACATGCCGGCCTTTGGTACGTCCTGGGCTGCCACCAATGGCACCTCCTTGCCCGGGAAGCCGGGGGCGGAGATCACCAGCTTGCCGACCGTGTCGCCCTTCTTGATCGGGGCGGCCACCGGGGCGCTGCTGACCAGCGACACCTTCATGCCGGGGCGGTCGGCACGGGCCATCGTCACGCTCAGGTTCTGCGGCACGGTGACCGGGACCATGTCCTGCTCGCCCAGCCAGACCGGCACCTGCTCGATGGTCTCGCCGCCCTTGTAGAGGGTGTAGGAGGCGAATTCGCGGAAGCCCCACTCGATCAGCCGGGCCGATTCGTCGGCGCGCGCCTGCATGTTGGGCAAGCCGTTGACCACCAGCAGCAGCCGGCGCCCCTCACGCTCGCCCGATGCGGTCAGACCATAACCGCCGGCGTCGGTGTGTCCGGTCTTCAGCCCGTCGACATTCATGTTGCGGTAGAGCAGCGGGTTGCGGTTGCCCTGGGTGATGCCGTGATACTTGAACTCCCGGATCGAATCGTACTTGTAGAATTCGGGGAAGTCCTTGATCAGCCGTTCGGCCAGAAGCGCCAGATCGCGGGCGGTCATATAATGGTTGGGGTCGGGCCAGCCGGTGGCATTGGCGAAGTTGCTGTTCTTCAGCCCCAACTCCTTCGCGCGCTTGGTCGCCTGTTCGGCGAAGGACTGCTCCGACCCGGCCAGCCCCTCGGCCAGCACGATGCAGGCGTCGTTGCCGGACTGGACGATCATGCCCTTCAGCAGGTCGTCGACCTTGATGTTGTTGTGAAGCTCGACGAACATCTTCGAGCCCTGCATCCGCCAGGCCCGCTCGCTGACCGGCAGGGTGCTCTCCAGCGTCAGGCGGCCGCCCTTGATCGCCTCGAACACCATGTAGGCGGTCATGATCTTGCTCATCGACGAGGGCGCCATGCGCTCGTCGGCGTTCTTCTCGAACAGCACGGTGTCAGAGGTCAGATCGACAAGGATCGCCTGCTTGGCGATGGTGTCGAGGGTCGCGGCCTGGACCGAGACCGCGGTGAAGCCGGCGCCAATCGTGGCCCCGGCCATCGCTATTCCGGCCGCCATTCCGATCGAGGCAGCAACGGAACGGCCGAAAACGGCACACAGGCGGACGACAACAGCGTTCATGGCAACAATCCTCCAAGGGCACTCGGTACAGGCATAGGGTCGCTGGCGCGCATAAGGAGCGGCCGGGGGTGGTGTCGGGTGGCCGGATCAATCCACCACGATTTTGGCCTCCGTAAGGCCGGCCTGGATGATCTGGTTCAACAGGGTATCCGCCCTGTCGACGCTGTCCAGCGGTCCGACGCGGACGCGGTGCAGGGTCAGGCCGGCGGTCCGCGTCTGGCTGACGCTGGCGCGTTGGCCGATGGACGACAGGCGGGCGCGGGCCTTCGCCACATTCTCCTCGCTGCCGAAGGCGCCGACCTGCACATAGATGGCCTCCTGCGCCTTCACCGGCAATTGCGCCACCACCGGGGCCGGCACGAAGCGGCCCTCCGCCATACTGCCGGCGACGGTGGCCGGCGGCGGGATCGGCGCGCCGACCACCGCCGGGCGGGGCGCACCGGTGGAGGCGGCGAGAGTCGTCGCCGGCCCGGACGGCCCGCTCACCTCGATCCGGCCGCGCGGGGCGGCCTTCGGCGGCGGACCGTCGACCTCGGCCAGCAGCGGGGCGGGCGTGCCCTGGCGCGCGGCGGCGGCGATGGCCCGGCTTTCCTCCGCCAGGATCTGCACACGTACCTTGGCGGTGCCGGGACCGTCGAAACCCAGCAGCTGGGCGCCGCGGCGCGACATGTCGATGATGCGGCCGTTGGCGTAGGGGCCGCGGTCGTTGACCCGCACCACGATGGAGCGGCCGTTGTCCAGATTGGTGACCCGCACCAGGCTCGGCATCGGCAGCGTCTTGTGCGCGGCGGTCAACTCGTTCTGGTCGTAGATCTCGCCGTTGGCTGTGTTTTTCTCATGGAAGCCGGGGCCGTACCATGAGGCGATGCCGGTCTCGTCGTAGCTGAAATCTTCTTTGGGATAATACCAGACACCGTTGATCTGGTAGGGCTTTCCCACCTTGTAGACGCCGCTGGTCGGAAGGCCCGGGCCGGTGCCGGCGGGCTTCTGCGCGCAGGCGGCGAGCGCTGCCACGCCGACCAGCACGACGACCCTGCTCACCCCGCGCCAGCGACGCATCCGCCAATTTCCTTCTTTCCCCGACCCGGCCCGACCGCCAAGGCGGCGGCACTCTAGCGGAGTGGCACCGCCGCGCCAATGGCTCGAACGCGGCGGCGATACGATGACACAGCCTGCACGCGGGTCGAACCGTCAGGGGGCGGGGAACGGGCTTTCGGTGCGGCCCATCAGCCAATAGGCGGTCAGCCCGATCCACTCGCGCACCGCGTCGTCCAGGATCACTAGATTCTGCCCGAACTCGAAGCGCAGCAACGGCTTGGCGCCCGTCCGGGTGCGGTAGTCGACGGGGTAGGGGATCATCTCCCACCCGATGGCGCGGAAGATGCCGACCGACCGCGGCATGTGCATGGCCGACGTGACGAGGACCCAGCGTTCGCCCGGCGCCGGCTTGACCATCTCCTTGCTGAAGACCGCATTCTCCCAGGTGTTGCGGGATTCAGCCTCATAGAGCACACGGTCGGCGGGAATGCCGGCCTGGAGCAGGGCGGCGCGGGCGGTCACGTCCTCCTTCAGGTCCGGCGCCAGCAGCCGGCCCGATCCGCCGGTGAAGACGGCCTTGGCCTCTGGATGACGGCGGACGAGGTCGGCGAAGCCCAGGATCCGCTCGGCGGCGTCGTTCAGCGACGGATCGCCGCGGTCGGCGGTGATCGGCGGGTTGAGGGCACCGCCCAGCATGATGATCCCGTCGATCCGCCCCTCGGGCACCAATCGCGGGAAGCGGTTCTCCAGCGGCAGGGCGACCAGCGCACCGAGACCCGTGTACATCACCAGCAGAAGCAGCACCGCCGCCAGCGTGACCAGCCGCCGTCCGGCGCGCTGCCAGCGCCGCGTCCGCAGCAGCAGTGCGCCCAGCGCCACCGCCAGCACCAGGGCATTGCCGGGCGCAAAGACGCCCCACAGCAGCTTCGACAGGATGAAGGACATCGCCGGCAGGCTCACGATGGTGGACGGGAGGGCGGACCATAAGCGCGGCGGTCGGGGCATGGCAACCGCGCCGGCCCCGCTGCCGTCAGCCGCCGACCGGCGTGCACAGCTCCACCAGCGTGCCGTCGGGGCAGCGGATGAAGGACACCGTCTGCCCCCACGGCATGGCTTTCGGCGGTGCCAGTTCGCTGGCGCCGGCGGCGAGCGCCGTGGCGTGCGCCGCCTCCACGTCGCCGGTGACCAGCGCGATCTCGACGCCCAGCGGCTTCTCGCTAGCGCTGGCGAAGACATAGCCGGCGGGGTGGTGCGACAGCGCCAGCTCCTGGCTGGCGAAGGACAGGGTGGTGGAGCCGGTGTCCAGCTCGCCATAGTCGCCCGTCTCGGCGAGGAAGCGCCGGTTCAGGCCGAACGCCTTTTCGAAGAAAGCCAGCGACGCCGAGACATCGGGAACATAGAGGATCGTGTAGCCGAACTTCATGGAGGCTCTCGCTGGTTATGGGTTCCGGACGGAGGACCGTATCACTCCGCGGCGCGGCGGTATCCCCATACCGACGCCGGCGGCAGATTTCTCACGGTGAAGCCCAGCCGCTCTCCGGTCAGCCCCAGCGCCTCGCGGTTCAGCGGCGAATGCGGCATGAAGCTGTAGAGCAGGAAGCGCCCGCCCGGCCGCAGGATGCGGAAGGTGGCGTCCAGCACCTCGCGCTGGAACTCCAGCGGGAAGGTGATCATCGGGATGCCGATCACCACCGTGCCGACCTTGCCGCATAGCGCCTCGCCCAGCAGTTCCGGCGCCTTGCGGCAGTCGTCGGCGATGACGGTGACGGCGGGGCAGCGGGCGCGCAGATGGCGGGCGAGCTCCGGGTCGACCTCGAAGCTGTAGAGCCGGTCGGCCGGAATGCCGGCCTCCAGCATCGCCGCGGTGATCGGGCCGGTACCGCCGCCGAATTCGACCACCGCTTCGTCGGGGTCGCGCCGAATCTCGCGGGTGATTCGTCGGCGCAGCGCCTGGGAAGAGGGAGCGACCGACCCCATCGCCCAGGGATCGGCCAGCCATCGGCGGAAGAACAGCCAGGACTCGGAAAGCGGGGCGGATGCCGTCTCGGTCATGTGGGCCTCCCTGGATCGGGTCGGCCCTCACCCGTCGCTGCGGGGGGCCGTCCTAATTCAGAGTTGCTGCCAGAAGTTGGTGACCTGCGTATGACAGGCTGCTCGCCACCAGCGTCAAAAACACCAGCGCTGCGGCGGTCAGCCCCAGCCCGATGCCGATGGCGCCGCCGTCGCGCTCGATCAGCCCCAGCGAGATCAGCACCAGCGCGAAGCCCGGCAGCCAGCCGGTCAGCGGCAGCGGCACGATACAGGTCAGCGTCAGGATGAACAGCAGCAGACCGAACCAGCGCTCCTCGTCGATGCGGGCGAGGCGGTGCAGCCGCGGCTTCAGCATCCGCTCGATCCACACCAGCCGCGGCATGGCGGCGTCGAGCGTCCGCGCCGCCAGGCGGGTGCCGATGGAGCGGCGCAGCAGCCAGTCCGGCAGCCCGGCCCCACGCCGGCCGAAGGCCATCTGCGCGGTGTAGAGCACGATGGGCAGGTCGAACAGGCAGGATACGCCGAGCGGCACCGGGGCGATGGTCGGCAGCGCCAGCGCCAGCAGGATGGTGCCGAGCGAGCGGTCGCCCAGAGCCCGGATCAGGTCGCCCAGTGTAACCCGTCCCGCCGGCAGATTGGCGCGGAAGCGGGCGAGCACGTCGGATGTCCGCTCCTCCTCCTCGCCGTCGCAGACGGTGGGCAAGGCGATGGTGCCGTCATGCTCCATTTCCGCCCGCTCCATCTCCGCTTGGCCGTTGGCGCCGGAGCCGTCGATGTGGCGGCGGGCGTTCAAACGCCGGCCTCCGCCGCGGCGCTCTCGTAGAGTTCGAGCGCCTCCAGCCAGGTCTCCTCCGCGGTTGCCAGCTTCTTCTCCACCGTGCCCAGCTCGATCTGCAGCTTGGTCAGCTTGTCGGACGGGCCGGTATAGAGCGAGGGGTCGGACATCTTCGCCTCGATCTTGCGCTTTTCCTCGCTCAGCTTGGTCACCAGCGCCTCGGCGTCGGTGGCCTTGCGCTTCAGCGGGGCAAGTGCGGTGCGCGCCTCGGCGGCGGCGCGGCGCTGGTCCTTCTTGTTAGGGCCGGCGTCGCGGTCGGCTCCACCCTTCGCCACTGCCCGTTCCGCCTTGGCGCGGTCGAGCAGATAGCGGCGGTAGTCGTCCAGATCGCCGTCATAGGCCTGCACCGTGCCGTCGGCGACCAGCAGCAGCCGGTCCACCGTCATCTCGATCAGGTGGGGATCGTGGCTGATGATGATGACGGCGCCGGGGAAATCGTTGATCGCCTCGATCAGGGCTTCGCGGCTGTCGATGTCCAGATGGTTGGTCGGTTCGTCCAGCATCAGGATGTGCGGGACTTCCCGGCTCATCAGCGCCAGCAGGAGCCGCGCCTTCTCCCCGCCGGATAGGCTGGAGATCTTGGTCTCCGCCTTCACCTGCGGGAAGCCGAAGCGGCCGAGATGGGCGCGCACCTTCTCCTCCAGCGCCAACGGCATGATGCGCTGGGTCTGCTGGATCGGCGTCAGCGACAGGTCCAGCTCCTCGGCCTGATGCTGGGCGAAATAGCCGATGCGCAGCTTGGACGGGCGCCGCATCTCGCCGGCCATCGGTTGGAGCCGGTTGGCCAGCAGCTTGACCAGCGTCGACTTGCCGTTGCCATTGGCACCCAGGAGGCCGATGCGGTCCTCCATGTCGATGCGCAGGTTGACCCGCCGCAGGATCACCTTGTCGCCATAGCCGATGCTGACTCCCTCCAGCGCGATCAGCGGCGGCGCCAGCTCGTCCGGGGCGGGGAAGTTGAAGACGACCTCGGGATCGTCCTCCATCAGCGTGATCGACTCCATCTTCTCCAGCAGCTTCAGGCGGCTCTGCGCTTGGCGGGCCTTGCTGGCCTTGAAGCGGAAGCGGTCGACATAGGCCATCATGTGCTTGCGCCGCGCGTCCTGCTTGGCTGCCATCGAGGCCAGCCGTTCCTGGTTGGCGCGACGCTGCGCCAGGAATTGGTCGTAATTGCCGCTGTAGGTGACGAGCTTGCCCTGGTCGATGTGGATCGTCGTGGTCGGCACCGCGTTCAACAGCTCGCGGTCGTGGCTGACCAGCAGGATGGTGTGCGGATAGTTCTTCAGATAGCCCTCGAGCCAGATGGTGGCTTCAAGGTCGAGGTGGTTGGTCGGCTCGTCCAGCAGAAGCAGGTCGGGGCGGGAGAACAGCACGCCGGCCAGCGCCACGCGCATCCGCCAGCCACCGGAGAAGTCGGAGCAGGGCCGTTGCTGCGCTTCGGCGTCGAAGCCCAGGCCGGACAGCACCTGCGCCGCGCGCGACGGGGCGGAATGCGCCTCGATGTCGGCGAGCCTTGCGTGGACCTCGCCGATGCGCATCGGGTCGGTGACGGTCTCCGCCTCCGCCAGCAGGGCGGTGCGTTCTGTGTCGGCGGCCAGCACGGCGTCGATCAGCGTGGTCGGGCCGCTGGGGGCCTCCTGAGCCACCATGCCCATCCGCATGCCGGCCGGCAGAGTGATGGCGCCGGCATCCGTTTGCAGCTGGCCCGAGATCAGCTTCAGCAGGGTCGATTTCCCGGTGCCGTTGCGTCCGACCAGCGCCACGCGATGCCCCTTGGGCACCACCGCCGTCGCATGGTCGAACAACACTCGGCCGCCGAAGCGGAAGGTCAGGTCATTGATGTGCAGCATAGCGCGCGAGGATGTAGCACGAGGGGCCGCCGATTTGAAGCGGGGCAGGGCGGATGGCGCGCGAATGGCACGGCTTTGTCCCGCGCAGGGCAGCCCGTTCCGCCCTGCTTCGGCTTGGTGCCGGTCATCATGTTTGTTTGAACACGACCAATTCAAGGAACGGAATCGCCACCCGTTCTTTTTTAATTGAACGTTCAATCAATAAAAACCACGCTGACTCCGGCAATCGAATTGCTGCCATTCACTGCACCCTCTGGACCTCGGATCAGGGAGACGCGACATGACGCGGTTCGGACGTCTGGCCCATTATATCCACGGCCGTCCCATCGAAGACGAGGGAGCGGAGCGTTTCGCCACCGTCAACCCGGCGACCGGGGAGGTGTTGGCCGAGGTTGCGCAAGCGACATCCGCGGACGTGGACCGCGCCGTCGACAGCGCGCGGGCCGGGCAGGCGGTGTGGGGGGCGATGACGGCGATGGAGCGCGCACGGGTGCTGCGCCGGGCCGTTGCCCTGCTGCGTGAGCGCAACGACGCGCTGGCGGAAATCGAAACGCTCGACACCGGCAAGCCGCTGAGCGAGACGCGCGCGGTCGACATCGTCACCGGTGCCGACGTGCTGGAATATTACGCCGGTCTGGCCCCGGCGCTGGAAGGGCGGCAGATCCCGCTGCGTCCGACCTCCTTCGTCTACACCCGGCGCGAGCCGCTGGGCGTGGTCGCCGGGATCGGCGCCTGGAACTACCCGATCCAGATCGCGCTGTGGAAATCGGCCCCGGCGCTGGCCGCCGGCAACGCCATGATCTTCAAGCCAAGCGAGGTGACGCCGCTGACCGCGCTGCATCTGGCGGCGATCTACGGCGAGGCCGGGCTGCCCGCTGGCGTGTTCAACGTCGTCCAGGGCGATGGCCGGGTCGGCGCCCTGCTGGCCGCCCATCCCGGCATTGAGAAGCTGTCCTTTACCGGCGGGGTGGAGACCGGCAAGCGGGTGATGGCCGCGGCCGGCGGATCGACGCTGAAGGAGGTGACGATGGAGCTTGGCGGAAAGTCGCCGCTGATCGTCTTCGCCGACGCCGACCTCGACCGCGCCGCCGACATCGCCATGATGGCGAACTTCTACAGCTCTGGTCAGGTCTGTACCAACGGCACCCGCGTGTTCATCCACCGCAGCATCGCCGCGGCGTTCGAAGAGCGGCTGATGGTCCGGGTGCGCCGCATCCGCATGGGCGATCCGCTGGATCCCGACACCAATTTCGGCCCGCTCGCCAGCTTCCCCCACCGCGACAAGGTGTTGCGCTACATCGAGGCCGGCAAGGCGGAGGGCGCGCGGCTGCTGGCCGGCGGCGGGGTTCCGGAAGGCGCCGCCTTCTCGCGCGGCGCCTATGTGGCGCCCACCGTCTTTACCGACTGCCACGACGGCATGACCATCGTGCGTGAGGAGATTTTCGGTCCTGTCCTGTCGATCCTGACCTTCGACGAGGAGGAAGAGGTCGTCGCGCGCGCCAACGCCACCAGCTACGGCCTCGCCGCCGGGCTGGTCACCAGCGATCTGGCCCGCGCCCACCGAGTGATCCACCGGATGGAGGCCGGCATCTGCTGGATCAACGCCTGGGGCGAATCGCCGCCGGAGATGCCGGTCGGCGGCTACAAGCAGTCGGGCATCGGCCGCGAGAACGGCGTCGAGACGCTCGACCATTACACCCGCATCAAATCGGTTCAGGTCGAGTTGGGTGCCTACTCGTCGGTGTTCTGAGCCCGCTTTTCAGAGAAGGCCGCTTTTTTAAAGAAGGGGTGTTCGATGTCGAACCAACCGACCTCCGGGGCCGCTGCGCCGGAGAACGGCGCCGCTATGCCCGCCGCCACATCCTCCTTCGCCGCCGCGGTGCGCGAGTATGACTACATCATCGTCGGCGCCGGTTCGGCGGGCAACGTGCTGGCCTGCCGCCTGACCGAGGATGCCGGCGTCAGCGTCCTGCTGCTGGAGGCCGGCGGACCCGACCACCGGCTCGACTACCGCACCCAGATGCCGGCGGCGCTGGCCTTCCCACTCCAGGGCCGCCGCTACAACTGGGCCTATGAGACCGAACCCGAACCGCACATGGACAACCGCCGGATGGAGTGCGGGCGCGGCAAGGGGCTGGGCGGGTCGTCGCTGATCAACGGCATGTGCTACATCCGCGGCAACGCGCTGGACTATGACGGCTGGGCCGGGCTGCCGGGTCTGGAGGACTGGAGCTATCTCGACTGCCTGCCCTATTTCCGCAAGGCGGAGACGCGGGACATCGGTCCCGACGCCTATCACGGTGGCGACGGCCCGCTGTTCGTCACCACCGCCAAGCCGGGCGTCAACCCGCTGTACGAGGCGATGGTGGAGGCGGGGGCGCAGGCCGGCTACGGCCGCACCGCCGACCTGAACGGCTACCGCCAGGAGGGCTTCGGTCCGATGGACCGCACGGTGACGGCGCAGGGGCGGCGGTGCAGCACGGCCCGTGGCTATCTCGACCGGGCACGGGAGCGGCCGGGGCTGACCATCGTTACCCACGCGCTGACCGACCGCATCCTGTTCGACGGACAGCGTGCCGTCGGCGTCGCCTATCTGCGCAACGGCACGCCGGTGACGGCTCGGGCGCGGCGGGAGGTGCTGCTGTGCGCCGGGGCCATCGCCTCGCCAGCGATCCTGCAACGGTCGGGGGTGGGGCCGTCGCCGCTGCTGCGCGAGCTGGGGGTGGAGACGGTGATCGACCTGCCGGGCGTCGGCGGCGATCTCCAGGACCATCTGGAGATGTACATCCAGTATCACTGCCGCCAGCCGGTCTCGCTCTATCCGGCGCTGAAATGGTGGAACCAGCCGGCCATCGGCGCCGAATGGCTGTTCCTGGGCACCGGCATCGGCGCCAGCAACCAGTTCGAGGCCGGCGGCTTCATCCGCACCGGCGACGACGTGCCCTGGCCCAACATCCAGTATCATTTCCTCCCCGTCGCCATCAGCTACAACGGCACCAACGCGGTGGAGGCGCACGGCTTCCAGGCCCATGTCGGCTCGATGCGCTCGCCCAGCAAGGGGCGCGTCCATGCCCGCTCCCGCGATCCGGGGCAGGCGCCCAGCATCCTGTTCAACTACATGGCCGATCCGCAGGACTGGCGGGAGTTCCGTGCCGGCATCCGCATCACGCGCGACATCATGCGCCAGCGCGCCCTGGCCCCCTATCGCGGCGAGGAGATCAGCCCCGGCGCCGATTGCGTCACCGATGCCGACCTTGACGCATTCGTCCGCCACCACGCCGAGACGGCCTACCACCCCTGCGGCACCTGCCGGATGGGGACCGACGACGGCGCGGTGGTGGACGGCCAGGGCCGGGTGCATGGGCTGGAGGGGCTGCGGGTCATCGACGCCTCGATCATGCCGCGGATCATCACCGGCAACCTGAACGCACCCACCATCATGATGGCGGAGAAGCTGGCCGACGCGGTGCGCGGCCGTCCGCCGCTGCCGCGCGCCGACGTGCCCTATTACGTCGCCGAGGCCGCCATGACGCAGAAGGAGATCCAGAAGGCCCAGCGACTGCGGGCCTGAAACACGCGTGCCTACAACGAAAACCACAAGCAAGGAGAACAGGGACATGGCCAAGACATTCGGTAAATTCTCTGCCGGTAAATTCTCCGCCGCCAAAGTCTCCACCCTGGCCGTCGGCCTGATGCTGGCGGCCGGGACGGTACAGGCTGCGGATCCGGCATCCTGCAAGGCGGTGCGGTTCGGCGACGTGGGATGGACCGACATCGCGGCGACGACGGCGCTCGCCTCCGTCACGCTGGATGCGCTCGGCTACAAGCCGACCACCAGCGTCTCGTCGGTGCCGGTCGTCTATCTGGGGCTGAAGACCAAGTCGCTGGACGTGTTCCTGGGCAACTGGATGCCCACCATGGAGACCTTCATCAAGCCGGTGCTGGAGGACGGCTCGGTCGAGGTGACGCGCGTCAACCTGGAGGGCGCCAAATACACGCTGGCCGTCCCCACCTATGCCGCCGAGGCCGGGCTGAAGAGCTTCAAGGATCTGGCGAAATACAAGGACAAGCTGGACGGCAAGATCTATGGCATCGAGGCCGGCAACGACGGCAACCTGATCATCGACAAGATGCTGAGGGCCGACGCCTTCGGGTTGAAGGACTTCAAGATGGTCGAGTCCAGCGAGGCTGGCATGCTGGCCGAGGTGAAGCGGGCGGTGCGGGCCAAGAAATGGATCGCCTTCCTGGGCTGGGCGCCGCATCCGATGAACAAGACGATGGACATCACCTATCTGTCCGACGGCGACGACTGGTTCGGCCCGAATTTCGGCGGCGCCACCGTCAGCACCAACGTGCGCAAGGGCTATGCCGCCGAATGTCCGAACATCGGCAAGTTCCTGTCCAATCTGGTCTTCACCGTGGAGATGGAAAACTCGGTGATGGACGGCATCATGAATGGCGGCCGCAAGCCCGAAGCGGTGGCGGCCGACTGGCTGAAGAAGAATCCCGCCGTCCTGAAGACCTGGCTGTCGGGCGTTACCACGCTGGACGGCAAGGACGGTCTGGCCGCCGCCCAGGCCAAGCTGGGCGCCGCCAAATCCTGACCTGACGCCTGCTTTCCCAAAGCCTCCTCGACTCCGGCCGCGCTGGGATGCCATCGCGGTCGTTTTTTTGCGAAGATCGGGGAACCCAGCCCCAAACGAACGCCTTGCCGCGCCGTGAAAGCGCCTCTATAAAGCCGCCCATCCGGCGCCCCGGTCATCCGGCGGCGCCTGCGAGTTTTTCAATCGGCGAAAAGCCCCATTCCCGCAGGAGTCACCACCATGGCCGTCGAACGGACCCTCTCGATCATCAAGCCCGATGCCACCCGCCGCAACCTGACCGGCAAGATCAACGCCAAGTTCGAAGACGGCGGCCTGCGCATCGTTGCCCAGAAGCGCGTCCAGCTGTCGAAGGCCCAGGCCGAGCAGTTCTACGGCGTGCACCGCGAGCGTCCGTTCTTCGGCGATCTGGTCTCCTTCATGATCTCCGGCCCGGTGGTCCTGCAGGTCCTGGAAGGCGAGAACGCCATTGCCCGCAACCGCGAGATCATGGGCGCCACCAACCCGGCCAACGCCGCCGAAGGCACCATCCGCAAGGAGTTCGCCGAGTCGATCGAGGCCAACTCGGTCCACGGTTCGGACGCCCCGGAGACCGCCGCCCAGGAGATCGCCTTCTTCTTCGCCGGCATCGAGCTGGTGGGCTGATCTTTCAGGTCTGACCTCCCGTCAGGCTTGGCGAAAGGGCCGCTCCCGCGAGGGGGCGGCCTTTTTTGCGTTTTGCATCAGGCTCTGGCAGTATCTGGGGCCGTGAACCTTTTGCCCCGCAGATGCCGGGGTCGATCCCGACAGGAGTTGCCCGCGATGGAATCCCAATCCGCAAAGCCGATCATCGCGGCGCTGCTGCAACCGCTGCCGGTGCTGACCCAGCCGCAGGCCCGCAACGATCTGTCCGACGAATCCGTGGTGCGGCTGCTGGTCCGCCAGTTCATCGACCTCAGCCTGGGCGCGTTCAATCAGGTTCTCCAGGGCAACCTCGACCAGGATGAGGCGGTCGACGGCATCAACCGTCAGGCCGTCGCGCTAAACTCCGTCTTCCTCGGCACCAGCGGCTTCGAGACCGTCATCACCCACCCCTGGAATTCGCCGGACCAGCTCGGCGCCTTCCTGAAGGACGTGGTTGCGCTTGAGTATCCGGAAGACGACTGCGTCCGCGCCATGCTGATCCATCTGGCGACCCAGCTGATGCACGCGCTGCGCCTGCCCGACGAGGAGCGCAACGAGGAGGTCGAGGCGCTGACCCTCGACGCTGCCGACCTGCTGCTGGGTCGCGCTCCGGAAGACGACGACGAGATCGACATCGATATCGGCGTCTGACCTCACCCTGCCGGGGTCAAATTCACCTCGATCAGAACGGTATCCTCGACGAAATCGGCGCTGTGCCAAGCGCCGGGGTCGAAGCGGATGACCATGCCCGGCCGCAGGTCCACCGGCCCCGCTTCGCAGGTCAGCAGGGCGCGGCCTTCCACGACGATGACGAACTGCTCGTGCGGGTGGTCGTGGCGTGGGGCGGAAGTGCCGGCCTTGATGACGATGTGCTTCAGCGACGCGCCGGTACCGGGAAGGCTGCGGCGCTCCACCCCTTCGGCGGTCTGGGCCGGCAGATTGCTCCACGTAATCACGTCTGCCTTCGGGGTGCCCTCGGCGTTGGCCGGGGGAGTGGCCCCAGGAGTCATGGGCGGCATGGCATGGTCCTTTCGAAACCGGCCGGCTTTGGAACGGCAACTGGTGTTTACGTGTTCCGCGGCCTCCCGGATCTCCTCCCCATCGCCCCTACCGCTTCTGGCTGTCGCGGCTGTGCGAAAGCTTAGCTACTAAACCTGCTGTTAACGCCTGACAGCCTAAGACGGGACGATCCGGTGATGATGTCACCGGACAACAACTCTTCCGGCACCCTTTCGGACAGACGGAGGCCCCGTGGACGTTGCAGGCACCGACCGACCGCATCCCACCGGGGATGCCGCCAGACCGGTGTCCGGTCCGTCGGGTCTTTCCGCCTCGTTTCCCGGCCTGCTGGCCGGGCTGACCGGCATCGGCACCCTGGCGGCGCTGTCTGCAAGCGGGCATGTCGGCTGGCCGGTCGCCGGCGCGCTGGTGGCCGCCGGCGGTCTGGCCCTGTGGAGCGCCCGGCGCGCCGGGGCCGCCGCCACCGCTCTGGCCCGTTCGGACGCCGCTCTGCGCCGGGCGACGGACGAGCTGGAAGGGCTGCGCGACCGCTCCCGCGACTTCGCCGCCGTGACGCCCGGCTGGTTCTGGGAAACCGGGTCGGACCACCGCTATCTCTCGCTGTCGGGCGGGCTCACAGCGCTGCTCGGTTGCGATCCGCGGACGGTGTTCGGCGATTCCCTTCTCGACCTTGGGGTGCTGGTCGCCGACGAGGCGACCTGGGCCGAATACCGTGCCGACATCGAGGCCGGCCGGGCTTTCCGCGATCTGGAGCTGAGCTTCGAGGGGGTGGACGGGCGCGACCTCGTGCTGCGGCTCAGCGCCGTGCCGGTGCGCGGCGCCGACGGGCGCTTCCGTGGCTATCGCGGCTGCGGCGTCGATGCCACCGCCGAGACGCTGGCGCTGGTGGAGGCGCGCTTCATGCAGGCGGTGGTGCATGACGCCATCGACAGCGTGTCGGAAGGATTCGTGCTGTTCAGCGCCGACGGCCGGTTGCTGATCTGCAACGAGCAGTATCGCCGCGCCTATCCCACCATCGCCGACATGCTGACCCCCGGCCGCAGCTTCGCCGAGATCCTGCGCGCCGCCGCCGAGCGCGGCGGGTACGAGGGGGAGGGCGACATCGGCGCCTGGGTCGAGCAGCGGCTGACCCGCCATCTCCAGCACTCCACCCCGGTCGACGGCCGGCTGTCCGACGGGCGCTGGTACCGCATCAGCGAGCATGCCACCGGCACCGGCGGCGTGGTGAAGATCCTGATGGACATCACCGAGCTGAAAACGCGGGAAGAGCAACTGGCCGGCCAGACCGCCCGGCTGGAGCAGACCGTCGGCGCCCTGCGGGAAAGCGAGCTGCGCTACCGCCAGCTCGTCGAACTGGCCCCCTACGGCATCGTCATCTGGGATCGCGCCGCCATCCGCTTCGCCAACGGGACCGCCGCGACGATCCTTGGCGTCGCCGCCGATGCGCTGGAAGGCCAACTGCTTGCCGGATTTCTGGCGGAGGGCGAGGCGCTGGCCGCGATGCTCGCCGCCGCTGCCGAGGGGGAGGAGCGCCGCTTGGAATGCGACGCCCTGCGCCCGACCGGCGAGCGCCGCCGGCTGGAGGTCGCGGCCAGCCAGGCCGTCTATGGCGGTGGGCCGGCGGTGCTGCTGGTGCTGAACGACATCACCGACCGCCGCCGGGTGGAGGGCGAGCTTCAGCGCGCCCAGAAGATGGAGGCGGTGGGCCGCATGGCCGGCGGCATCGCCCATGAATTCAACAACATGCTGACCGCCATCGGCGGCTTCGCCCGGCTGGCGGAGCGCAATCCGGCCGATCCCGACCGCGTGCTGACCTGCGTGCAGGAGATCGCCAAGGCGTCCGAACGGGCGGCGGCGCTGACCGCGCAGCTCTTGGACTTCTCCCATCGCCGGGTGACCGACGAGCGCGAGGTGGTCGCCGTCGCCCCGCTGGTGCGTGACCTGCGCGTCTTCCTGAAACCCCTGCTCAGCGCCGGCATCGACGTGGCGATTCTGGCCGATGACGAAAGCGCGCACGCGCTGGTCAACCCGGTGACGCTGAACCAGGCTCTGCTGAACCTCGCGTTGAACGGGCGCGATGCCATGCCCCACGGCGGCACCCTGACCATCGCCCTGGCGGTGGAGACGCCGGACGACGCCTTCTTCGCCCGTCACCGCGGCCTGAAGCCGGGCCGCTATGTCGCGATCCGCGTCAGCGACCAGGGGCCGGGCGTGCCGGCGGAGATCCGCGACCGCGTCTGGGAGCCCTTCTTCACCACCAAGGAGCCGGGGAAGGGCACCGGGCTCGGCCTGTGGATGGTTTATGGCACGGCGCAGCAGTCAGGCGGCGCGGTGGAACTGGAGGGCGAGGAGGGGCAGGGTGCCACCTTCGCGCTCTATCTGCCCGCCGTCGAGCCGCCGGCATCCCCGGTTGGTCTCGACCCCCTGCAGGTTGCGGAGGGGGAGGGGGCTGTCATTCTGCTGGTCGATGACGAGGACTCGGTGCGCCGTTACCTCCGCCTCGTGCTGGAGGAGGCCGGCTGCACGGTGGTGGAGGCGTCCGACGGGCAGGAGGCGCTGACCCGGTACGACGAGGCCGGCGGCCTGTTCGACGCGGTGGTCAGCGACGTGTCGATGCCGAAGATGAACGGGCTGGAGCTGGCCCGCGCGTTGGAGACCCGCAACCAGCTTCTGCCCATCCTGTTCCTGACCGGCTACGCCTCGCGCGAGACGGCGGCCGGGCTGACGGCGCAGGAGGGGCGGCAGATCGTGATGAAGCCGGTGGCGCCCGAGCGGCTGCTTAGCGCGCTGCGCGACCTGCTGGCCCTGTGAGGGTGGCGATGGAGGAGTCCCGCCACGACACACCCGCCGCGGAACCGGCCCTGGAAGAGGCGGAGGGTTCCGCCCCCGCCGCCTGTCGCGAGCCTGCCGACTTCTACACCCCGGCCGGCCGTGATGGGGTCGGCCGCTTCTGCCGCCGCTTCCTCGACGAGAACGCGCTGACCGCGACGGAGCTGCTGCACCACCCGCGCCATCAGACCGGGCTGTCCAACACCGCCACCTTCGTCGCCATCCTGACCCAGGCCGAACGGGTGATGGACCGTAAGGGCGGCATGACGCCGCTGGTCAACGAGATCGCCCGGCTGACGCGCGAGCGGGTGAAGGAGCACCCGCCCCCCGACTTCCTGTCCGCCGACTATCCCGGCACGGCGGCGGAACTGTTGTCCGTCGGCGGTTTTCTCGGCCGTTTCCTTCTCGACGCCGCCGTCACCCAGCACATCGCCGTCTGCCGCAGCTTCGCCGAGAAGGCTGAGGCGCTGCTGAACCTCGCCGAAACCACCGAGCATCCCGACGCGCTGACGCCGGTGGAGCGGCTGCTGGGAGAGATCCTGCTGAGCGACGCCGGCACCGCGTCCTGCGCGCGGGATGCCCCCTTCACCACCCTGATCGACCTGATCGTGACGCTGATCGCCACCGACCGGCCGATGGCGGACGATGCCCCATCGGTGTTCCGACGGCTGGACGTGTTGATGCGCCGGGTGCCGATGCCGGGTTTGCGCGACGCGCTGGCCGCCGCCTTCCGCCGCGAGATGGCCAAGCCGGCCTGCTTCACCATCGCCAGTGCCGGCGACATGTTCGGCATCGAGGCGGTGCAGCGCGAGATTCTGGCGCTGAGCGACCTGTCCGCCCGCCTGCGCGACCGCGAGGGCGCCTATGTCGGCGGTGCGCGGACGGAGGCGGCTCTGCAACGCCGCACCGCCCTGCTGGTCAACGAGGACACGGTCCCGGAGATCACCCGTGGCCGCAACTTCGTGCAGAAGCTGCGCATCTTGTTCGTGCTCCAGAAGATGCCGCTGTCGCCCACCGCGACCAAGGCGGTGGCCGATTACCTGAAGAGTTTCTTCGACAGCCGCGACTTCGCCGGCCGGCTGCTGGACTGCTGGAAGGACCGGAACGAGAAGCTGAAGGGGCTGGCGGAGGTTCAGCGCCTCGTGCTGTCCAGCGCCTTCCCTGACGAGGAGCGCGAGTATCTCGGCGGCCAGCTCGACGACATCCAGAACGCCTTCCTGCGTACCCAGCGCGTGCTGGCTCCCTTGATCCAGGCCAAGGACGATCCGCCGGCCGACACCGTGCTCGAGATCGTCCGGCTGGCGGGGGAGGGGGCCTTCTGTACCGGGAAAAGCCGGCTGGCGGTGGCCCGCGTGCTCTACCGCCACTGCCACCGGCCGCGCTTCGTCCGCCATGTTCTGCTGAACGCGCCGGGGCCGAAGGAACGGCTGGCGCGTGCCAACTGGCTGCGGCAGGCGCTGGGCATGGTCGGCGTGCCCTTCATCGACCTGTCCTCCCACCGCGTCCTGGTGGTGGATGACGAGGCCGGGCCGCGCGCCTTCGTCACCTCCGTCCTCCAGGAGCTGGGCATCGGCCACATCGTCACCGCCGCCGACGGCCAGGAGGCGTTGGAGCGCTTCCAGGCCGACGGTGCGGCCTATGACCTGATCGTCTGCGACTGGATGATGCCGCGGTTGAGTGGCCTCGACCTGCTGAAGCAGGTGCGCGAAGCCCGCAGCGACCTGCCTTTCCTGATGGTCACGGCGCTGGCGACGCTGGATGCGGTGAAGAAGGCGCTGGCCCATCAGGTCAGCGGCTACATCGCCAAGCCCTTCACGCCCGACCAGTTGGAGGAGAAGATCTTCCTGGTCCTGGCGCAGAAGGGTTTTGGCGATTAGGGGCGGGACCTCCGGTCAGCGGAACAGGCCGGGCATGATCTCCACGATGATGCCGGTGGTGGAAACGACCAGAACGGCGTCATGGTTGACGCGGACCCAGCGATGGCCCCGCGGCGGGCGGTGCAGGTGATAGGCGGCTGGGCGTGCGATCACGTGACGGGGGGCGCGCCACTCCTGCGGCAGACGCTCGCCGGCCCGCCAGCCATACGCCTTCGGCGGACCAGGACGGTGGACCGGCTGACGGTCGGGGTGCTCGTACCGCGGGCCATGTTCGTACCCGCGGGGCGGCTGCGGCTGCGGGTACTGGTGGCCGGCCGGGCGGTCATCCGGGCCCGGCTGCCATCCCTGGGCCATTGCGGGCGTTCCGGTCGCCGCGGTTACGGCGAGGATAGCGGCGGCCACGGCGAGCAGGGTCTTTTTCATGCTGTCCATCCTATCGCGTCCGGCGCTCCCCGGTCTTGGCCGGGGGCGTCCATGGCGATCAGGATGGCGGCCTATCGTTGCCAGCCTGTGTCCGGCGGTCATGGATTCGGTAACAGAGTGTATCCGGGACAAATGTCGGCGGCCGCCTGTTGTGATGGAACCATCCGACGGAAGGAACGATTCCATGGCAGACCAGAAACCCGACAGCGGCAAGATCCTGTCCAACGAGCCCGACCGCGACATCGCCGACCCGCTTGAGGCGGCCAGGGAGGTGTCCGACACCGGCAAGCCGATCACCCCTGACACCGAATCGGCCAAGCACATCGACCGCCCGGCGGAGAAGGGCAAGGCTGGGAAGGGCAAGGCCGGGAAAACGAGCTGAGGGAATGAGTTGGCGGAGCGGAGACGGTTCCCTCTCCCATCCCGGGAGAGGGGCCTTCCGTTAGCGCAACTCCAGCCCCGCCTGCTTGAAGGCGCGGGTGAGCGCGTCGACGATGGCCGGGTCGACTTCACCCGTGCCGTAATCGAGGTTCATCACGGCGTACCACGGAACGCCAGCCTTGTTCGCCAGCATCCTTGTCGACCAGCCAAGGCGCAGCCGTGCCTCTTGGCACTGCGTCCCTGTCATGATGCGTCGACTCCACACGTTAGCGTCCGCCTTCCATGCTCCTGCCCCGATCCGCGTCGGCTTACCCGAACGGCCGGTCCCGGCCGCAACCTGGGGCTATCCACAATAGTGCAAGAATTTGACCCCCTTGTCATGTGTCGGTTTGTTGCAGAGCGAAACGCTCTGCTTTGCCGGATTGTCATGGGCGGCAACTCGCCGGCATTTGATGAAAAACATGTAAGGTTCGCCGGCCCATCTGTATGACCCTGTCGATATTGGGGACTTGGCGTTCACGACGTCGCCTGGATCGGGGTTCGAAACGGACAAGGCTTCCATGAAGATTCTTTGAAGCGGGATTGTTCCGAGGCTGACCTTCGCGGTTGCGCTCCACCGCCGACGGTCAGCCGATGCGCTTGGCGAGCAGGGTCAGGTTACGGCCGCCTTCGCGCCGGTGGCTGGCGCGGTCCATCATTTTGCCGACCAGAAAGATGCCCAGTCCGCCAACCCGCCGGCTCTCCAGATCGCCGCCGAGGTCGGGCGACGGGGCCTCGGCGAAGGGGTCGAAGGCGTCGGCATCGTCCTCCACCTCCGCCCGCAGCTCCAGCCCATCGGTTTCCAGCCGCACCCGGATGCCATGCCCGCCGGCACCGCCGTGGCTATGGGAGACGATGTTGGTGACGAGTTCGTCGAGGCAAAGCGTGAAGCGGAAGGCGAGGTCCGGGGGCAGCTGGTTGCGCGCGACGAAGTTCTCCACCGCGGCGGCCAGCCGGCCGAGTTCCGACAGTTCGCTGCGCAGGACCACCTCCAGGCGGTTCGCCGTTTTTCCGTCCATCCGCACTCGCCTCCCGGCCCCACTTTTTCCCCTATGCCTCCGGGTATCACGGGGGCGCGAAGGGATGGTCATTCTTAACCGATGGCGTCGGCGTGACAATTCCTCGACCGCCGGCTGGGGAGGTTGAACGGGCGGCGGCAGGGGGACAGACTCGGGCGAAGGGGTTCGGCCACAACGCTGTGGCGACCGGAATAAAGCCGGTTCGCGCGGTGTTGGTGGAACGGAACCCCGGGGGGACAATCGACGAAGGTGCCGGCGCCATGTCCATGCTTGCCAAGCCCATGCTTGCCACGCCCACGCTCTGGACCCGGATGAAGGCCGAACTGGGCGACAGCGACGCGCAATACCGGCTGGCGGAGGCCGTGCGGACGGCCGACGTTGCCGCTTCCGTTTCCTGGTACCGCCGGGCCGCCCGCCAGGGCCATGTCGCGGCGCAGACCATGCTGGCCTTCCTGCTCGCCAACGGCATCGGCGTACCGCCCGACCCGCGCCGGGCGGTGTCCTGGTATCGCCGTGCCGCCGCCAAGGGCGACGTCGGCGCGCAGAACAATCTGGGCTACATGCACGAGCATGGCGCCGGCGTGCCCTGCGATCCTGCCAAGGCGGCGCTGTGGTACCGGCTTGCCGCGCTCCAGCACTCCGCTCCCGCCCAGGTCAACCTCGCCCTGCTGCTGCTCGACGGCCGCGGCGTCGACCGTGACGAGACCGAAGCGGTGCGCTGGCTGCGTGCCGCTGCCGAGCAGGGGCATCCTGCTGCGCAATACCGCCTTGGCCTGTGCCTGCGCGAGGGGGTCGGGGCCACCCGCGATCCGGCCGAAGCCGCCCTTTGGCTTCAGGCGGCGGCAGCGGCCGGCGACCGCGACGCGCTGGTGGCGCTGGCCGAGCTGCGGCAAACCGTCCTCCCCGACCTGCGCCCGGACCTGTCCCTCGACTGGCCGGACGCCGCGGAGGATGAGGACGACGCGGCGCCATGGCGGCCGGAGCAGCGCCGCATGCAGGAAATCCCCATGCAGAACGCCCATGCTGGCGCAATGCCGCCCGGCTGAGGCCGCCCGGATGGTCGCTGGCTTGATATATTAGCATAATCTGGAAAACTAATGGCGGTGCGGCGCGCGCGGTGGCCACCGACCGCCTGGATGCGCGGACCGCCGACCTGCCGGACGGGTTGACCGCCTGCCTGCTGGACCCGAAGGACTTCGACCTGCTCGCCGGCGTCCGCGTGCGGGTGGCGGCGATGCAGCAAGACCCCCAACCATTACCGCATGGCCGGGAAGGTCGGGAATTTCGTCGCCGACCATCTGGGCAACCGTGGGCTGGCCGCTGGCATCTTCCGCAAGGCGGCGCTGGTCGCCTATGGCGCGCTCGGCCTGCCGATGGCCGAGGATCCCAATCGGGGCCGTGACCTCGACTTGCCGGAGGCGGAACTGCCGCTGGTGGCGCACATGTCGTCGGCGATGGTCGATCCCAGGGAGTACGGGCGCGGACTTCACCACCGGTCGATCGGCTGGGGGATCGAGGTGGCGGAGGCGCTGGGCGGCCGGCACCTGATCACCACGGTCAGCGCCCGCAACCATCACAGCTGGAGCCATCTGGCCGGACACGGCCTCTACCCGAAGCGGCCGGTCCGCGTCGGTGGCGATCCGGTGCGGCTGCTGGTTCATCGCGACTTCGCCGCCGACCCGGCCTTCGATCCCGCCAGCGCGTAACTCGTGCCGGTGGCGGAGTTGACCGCTCGACGGAACCTCTTCTGGCACGGCCAGGTCTGAGGCCGCGTCGCCGCGGGAGAAGCGGCGTCGCGGCGTTGGTATGCACTGTGAGGGCGGGAGCGGGAGGCGCGATGAGCGCGATTTCCGCCGTACTGCGAAGACATCGTCGGCACTCCGCCGACATGCTATAACCGGAGGCCTGGAAGAATGTGGCGGGAGCCGGGTATGCACATTGCCGAGCGAACAGAGAATGGCGTCACGGTGCTGCACCCGGTCGGACGCATCGACAGTGGCAGCACAGGCGAATTCGAACGCGTTCTGATGTCCGCCATCGGCGATGAGGGCACGCGGATCGTTGTCGATATGGCCCAGCTTGCCTACATCAGTTCTGCCGGGCTTCGGTCCCTGCTGGTCGCCGCCAAGGCGGCCCGGGCGAAGCGCGGCTCGATCGTCCTGTCCGCGATGGCGCCGAATATCCGCGAGATGTTCGATGTCAGCGGATTTTCGTCCCTGTTCCAGATCCATGCCGACGCGGCTGCGGCTGTCGCGGCAGTGGGTGGGTGAGGGGCACGCGTAGACTTCCGCCGGCCGCGGCCGGCTTTTCGATAAGGCGGTTCCCAAAAGGAGCCGGGTGCATGATGGGAAGTGCCAATCGCCCCAACATCCTGGTCGTCGAGGATTCGCCGGCCGTGCGGCTGTCCGTCGCCGGATATCTCGAGGGGCGCGGTTTCGAGGTGACGGAGGCGGAGAACGGCCGGGCGGCGATCCGCGCCCTCGACCGCCGCAGTTTCGACCTGATCGTCACCGACGTGCTGATGCCGGAGGTGGACGGGATCGAACTGATCAAGGCCGCCCGCAGCACCCAGCCGGACGTGAAGATCCTCGCCATGTCCGGCGGCGCACCCAACATGCCGGCGGGCTATCTGCTGAAGATGACCCGCATGTTCAATGCGGATGAGATCATCTACAAACCGTTCCTCAACGAGGAGTTGGGGGCCGCAGTTGCCCGTCTGCTCGACCAGTCGCTGCCAAATTAAGCAGATTGAAGTGCCTGCCCAATAAAAGGGCGCAAAAGAAAACGGCTTCGGTGCATGAAGCGCCGAAGCCGTAAGTGATGCGTGGAACCAACCGCGGTTCCCTTCGCAAGCCCCGTGCCAGAACTCTCGGTTTTCCCTGTCACCGGCCGCTGAATTTCCGGAACGCCGTTCGACCGCCCCTGTTGATCGGGACAGACGGGCGTGGCGACGCCATGCGTGGTGCCGCCCGCCCATTCAAGAATCCTGAAAAGAGGGAGCCGACCACGATGGCGCAGTACGAGAATCGGTGGCGAGGCGAGGGCCGCGACTGGCGCGACGAGGACCGTGAACCCAACCGGCACCGCGATTGGGGCGAGGGACCCAGCCGCACCGGCGTCTACGGCCAGGACCGGAGCCGTGAACAGGGAGGGGACTGGAGCCGGTCCCAGAGCGGGGACGACAGCCGCCAGCACGAGAGCATGTATCGCACCCAGGCCCACCGCCATCAGGACGAGCAGGGCCGCGACTATCGCGATGCCGGCTATGGCGGGCGAGTCGGCAATGAATCGGGCGGTTACGGCCGCGATTCCCACTATGACGACAACCGCCGCGACAATTCCCGCGAGATGGAGCGGGTCTATGATCGCAACTTCGGCGGCGGGCGCGACATGAGCCGCGGCGGCTATGGTGCCGGCTATGGCGGCCGGTCGGGTTCAAGCGGCTATGGCGGTTATGCCGGGGCCGGCAATGCCGGAACCGAAGGCAACTACACCAGCCGTGATGTCGGCAGCGCCGATTACCGTGACCGCGATTATGGCGTCCGCCCCTATGGCGAGCGGAATTACGGCGAGCGCAGCCCCGGAAGCAGCGACGACCGCAACCGTGATTACGGGTCCCGCGCTTACGGTCCCCAATCCAGCGGTTATGGCGGCGGTTACGAGCCCGGCCGCGACCGTGGCGATTGGAACCGTGGCGACTGGAGCCGGCGCGATCTCGGCGGCAGTTCCTCCGCCAGCCATGGTGCAGGCTATGGCCGAGACGATTACCGCAACCGCTCCTGGGGCGAGGACCGCGGGGCCATGTACCGCAGCCAGGAAGGCCGTGGCTATGGCGAGAACCGCGGCCGGGGCGAACAGCGCGGCTTCTGGGAGCAGGCCGGCGACGAAATCGCCTCCTGGTTCGGCGACGACGATGCGGAGCGCCGCCGTCACGAGGACCAGATGCGCGCCTCCCAGCATCGCGGCCGTGGCCCGCGCGGCTACAGCCGTTCCGACGAGCGTGTGCGTGAGGATGTCAGCGACCGGCTGACCGACGACGCCTACATCGACGCTTCCGACATCGAGGTGGCGGTCAGCGGCGGCGAGGTGACGCTGACCGGCATGGTTCCCGACCGCAACACCAAGCGCCGGGCCGAGGATGTCGCCGAGTCCGTCTCCGGCGTGTCGCATGTGCAGAACAACCTGCGCGTCCGTGCGCAGACCGGAACTCAGGGCGGCTCGAACTGGGGCAGTTCGACCGGTGCCGGCGCCTCGGCGATGGCGAGTGCGGGCACCAGTTCGACCCCCGGCGGCACCTCCTCGTCGATGAGCGGGACAACAGGCGGCCTCCAGGGGGCCGACACCACCAGCGCCGGCACCGCGGCCGGCCTCGGCGCCGGCACCAGCGGCGGCCCGGCCGGCACATCGGCGGGCACCGGTTCGATGGCCGGCTCGACCACCGGCGTGACCGGCTCAACCGGTATCGGCCGCACCACCAATACGCGGAGCTGACGTCCCGCGTCACCGCCATAAATTGAATAGGCGCGAAGCCCGGCCTCCCAGGTAATTCCCCCCTGGGCAGGTCGGGCTTCGCGTCTTTTTACGTTCTAAGGACCGCAAATCCGCCCGATCCGGTCATGGAAAGGAAACAGTTCCCCCACATGACGCCGAATTCATTTTTATTGGAAACAGGTTCCTTGACACTTTAAGGATCTCGACTATCGTCAGTTTTTGAAACCCGTGAGTTCCATTCATGCCTCTTGATGCGGAAGAGATACCCGACTGGCGCGCTCGGCGGCGCGAGGTGATCCTCAACGCCGCGGCGGAGCTTTTCGCCGGCCGCGATTACGCCTCGGTCCAGGTGGAAGAGGTGGCGAAACGGGCCGGCGTGGGCAAGGCCACGCTCTATCGCTACTTCCCCTCCAAGGAAGAGCTGTATCTGGAATCGCTGGAGCGCGCGCTGGGCGGGCTGGAGCACAAGCTGAACGCCGAACTGGCGCCGCAGCAGGTGCCGGCGTCGGTCCGGCTGTCCGCCATGGTCTCGGCCCTGGTCGACACTTTGAGCGAGCAGTTGCAGACGCTGAAGCTGCTGGGCGGCGACCAGTCAGATCTGGCCGACCGCACCCGCCGCATCCTGCGCCGCCGCAGCCAACGCACCGCCACCGCGTTGCAGCAGGTGCTGGCCGACGGCATGGCGTCCGGCGAGTTCCGCAAGATCGACCTGGAGGTCGTGCCGCTGCTGATCATCGGCATGGTCCGTGGCGGCATCATGCAGCTGGGCGACCGCCCGCGCGAGGCGCTGGAGCGCTCCGTCATCGATATCCTGATGTCCGGCATCACCAATCTGCCCCCCTTTATCTAAGCCTGTGCCGGCCCCTGGCTCCGGCGTTTGGAGTCCCATCGGATGAGACGGTTTTTCCTGGTCCTGCTGCTGGCCGCTGTGATCGGCGGCGGCGGGTACTATTGGTATGCGACCCACAATGCCGGGGCGGATGGCAAGACGGCGGCGGCGGACGGCCAGAAGCCGCAGTCCAAGGCGGCGGCGCCGGCCGGTGCAGGCCGGACGGTTCCCGTGGTGACGCAGACGGTGGCGGTGCAGGCCGTGCCCGAACAGATCGTCACCATCGGCAGCGTCCAGCCCATCGCCGCCATCGCCATCAAGGCCCGCGTCGACAGCGCGGTGGAAACGGTCAACTTCACCGAAGGGCAGGAGGTGAAGACCGGCGACACGCTCTTCACCCTCGACAGCCGGTCGCTCGACGCCCAGCTGCGTCAGGCACAGGCCAATCTGGAGCGCGACCGCGCCAATCTGGAGAAGGCCAAGGGCGATGTGAAGCGCTATGCCGAGCTGGTGCGGACCAGCGCCATCTCCCGCACCACCTATGACGCCGCGGTCGCCACCGCCGACGCGCTGGAGGGCACGGTGAAAGCCGACCTCGCGGCGATTGAGGCGGCGAAGGTCTCGCTCAGCTTCACCCGCATCACCGCTCCGATGGACGGCCGCACCGGCACCGTCGCCGCCAAGGTCGGAACCATGGTCCGCGCCGCCGACACCAACCCGCTGGTCACCCTGACCCAGCTGCGCCCGATCAACGTCTCCTTCAACGTCCCGGAAAAGCATCTGCCGGCGATCCGCGCCGCAATGGCCAGCGGCTCGCTTTCCGTGACCGCCACCATCGCCGGCGGCCATGGCGAGAAGGCCGAGGGCAAGCTGTCCTTCGTTGACAGCCAGGTCGACCAGCAGACCGGCACCATTCTGGTCAAGGGTGAGTTTCCGAACGCCGACACCCGCCTGTGGCCGGGCCAGTTCGTCGACACTGTCCTCACCCTGCGCGTCGAGCAGAACGCGCTGACCATCGCCGACCTTGCCGTGCAGACCGGCCAGAAGGGCCGCTTCGTCTATGTCGTCAAGGCCGATGAGACGGTCGAGGTCCGCCCGGTCACCGTCGAGCGCAACCATGGCGGCCTCAGCGTCGTCGCCTCCGGCCTGAAGGCGGGCGAGCGGGTGGTGGTCGACGGCCAGTCGCGCCTGTTCCCCGGCGCCAAGATCACCGAGAAGGCCGGCGGCAAGCCCGCCGCCCCGACCGGCTCCACCGGGGGCGGCGAGACCGCCGAAGGCGGGCGCCAGCAGGGCTCCGCCACCCAGGACGCCGCCCGCAGCACGGCAACCAATGGGGCGGCCACCGGTCAATCCGCCGAGGGCAAGAGCACCGGGGGTGCCACGTGAACCTCTCCGAACTCTGCATCCGCCGTCCGGTGATGACCATTCTCCTGACGGCGGCCCTGGTGCTGAGCGGTCTGGCGGCCTACCGCCAACTGCCCACCGCGGCGCTGCCGCGGGTGGATTTCCCGGTGGTCAGCGTCACCGCCACCCTGCCGGGCGCCTCGCCGGAGACGATGGCGGCGTCGGTCGCCAGCCCGCTGGAGCGTGAGTTCTCCACCATCGCCGGCATCGACACCATCACGTCGAACAGCACGCTCGGCAACACCAGCATCACCATTCAGTTCGTGCTGGAGCGCGACATCGACGCGGCGGCGGCCGACGTGCAGGCGGCCATCGCCCGCACCCAGCGCCGGCTGCCGGCGGAGATGACGACCCCGCCCAGCTACCGCAAGGTCAACCCGGCCGACCAGCCGATCCTGTTCCTGTCGCTGAACTCGCCGACCCTGCCGCTGGCGCAGTTGAACGACATCGCCGAGACGCTGATCCAGCCCAAGGTCGCCACCCTGCCGGGCGTCGCCCAGGTGCAGATCTACGGTTCGCAGAAATACGCCGTGCGGGTGCAGGTCAACCCCAACGCGCTGGCGCTGCGCGGCATTGGCATCGACGAACTGCAGAAGGCGCTGGCCGCCGCCAATGCCAACACGCCGGTCGGCACGCTGACCGGCCAGCAGCAGCAGCTGGTGATCGCCGCCAACCCGCAGCTTCCCGACGCCGCCGCCTTCCGCCAGCTGATCGTCGCCTACCGCAACAGCGCACCCGTCCGCCTGGGCGACGTCGCGCAGGTGCTGGACAGCGTCGAGAACGACCGCACCGCCAGCTGGCTGAACGGCACCCGCAGCATCATGCTGGCTGTCCAGCGCCAGCCCGACGCCAACACCGTCGACGTGGTCGACCGGGTGCGCGAGCTGGTGCCGGTGTTCCAGACCCAGCTTCCCGCCGCCGCCGCCATCCAGGTGGTCAACGACCGCTCCGAATCGATCCGGCAGGCGGTGGAGGATGTGCAGTTCACGCTCGGCCTGACCATCGTGCTGGTCGTCATGGTGATCTTCCTGTTCCTGCGCCGGCTGTCGGCGACACTGATCCCGGCGCTGGCCGTGCCGATCTCGCTGATCGCGACGGCCGGCGGCATGCATCTGCTGGGTTTCTCGGTCGACAACATCTCGCTGATGGCGCTGACGCTGGCGGTCGGTCTCGTGGTGGACGACGCCATCGTCATGATGGAGAACATCGTCCGCTACGTCGAAGAGGGGATGAAGCCGTTCGAGGCCGCCATCAAGGGCTCGCGCGAGATCGGCTTCACCATCCTGTCGATTACCCTGTCGCTGGTCGCGGTCTTCATCCCGATCCTGCTGATGGGTGGCGTGGTCGGGCGGCTGTTCCACGAATTCGCCCTGGTCGTCACCATGTCGATCGGCGCGTCGGCCTTCGTGTCGCTGACGCTGACGCCGATGATGTGCTCGCGCTTTCTCACCCATGCCCATGACCAGAAGGAGGGTTGGTTCGGCCGCATGCTGGAGGGCGGCTTCTCCGCGGTGCTGAACGGCTATGCCCGCACGCTGCGCTGGACCCTGCGCCACCGGCCGCTGATGGGGCTGGTGATGATCGGCACCGTTATCGGCACGGCGCTGCTCTACCAGGCGATCCCCAAGGGCTTCTTCCCGACCGAGGACATCGGCCAGATCCAGGTGACGACCGAGGCGCGGGCCGACATCGCCTTCCCGTCGATGGCGGAGCGGCAGCAGCAGGTCGCCGCCATCATCAAGGCCAACCCGGCGGTGGTCGACGTCATCTCCTCCGTCGGCGTCGGCGGCAGCACCGGCAACCAGGGCCGCATGTTCCTCACCCTGAAGCCGCGTGACGAACGTCCGTCGGCGACTGAGGTGATCCAGCAGATTCGCCGGCAGGTCAACGGCATCCCCGGAATGGCCGTCTACATGCAGCCGGTGCAGAACCTGCGCATCGGCGGCCGCGCGTCGAAGAGCCTCTACCAGTATACCATCCAGGGCCTCGACCTCGACGAGCTGTACCAGTGGTCCGGCCGGCTGGAGCAGACGCTGCGCGGCATTCCGATCCTGCAGGACGTGACCAGCGACCTTCAGCTGAACAATCCGCAGGCCTACGTCCACATCGACCGCGAGAAGGCGGCCACACTCGGCCTCGGTGTCGATCAGGTGCGCTCGACCCTCTACAGCGCCTTCGGCCAGCGGCAGGTCTCGACCATCTACACCCCCAGCAACGACTATCAGGTGCTGATCGAGCTGGAACCGAAATACCAGGGCGACGACAGCTCGCTGTCGCGCATCTATGTCCGCTCCACCACCACCGGCAAGCTGGTTCCGCTCGACGCCTTCGCGCGGGTGGAGCGCACCGCCGGCCCGCTGGCGGTCAACCACCAGGGCCAACTTCCGGCCGTCACCTTGTCCTTCAACCTGGCGCCCGGCGCCTCGCTGGGGCAGGCGGTCGACCTGATCCGCGCGTCGGAGCGCGAGATGGGCCTGCCGCCCACCGTCACCACCGGTTTCGCCGGCACCGCCCAGGTGTTCCAGGATGCCCAGGCCGGTCAGGCGCTGCTGCTCTCCGCGGCGGTGCTGGTGATCTACATCGTGCTTGGCGTGCTGTACGAGAGCTTCATCCACCCGTTGACCATCCTGTCCGGCCTGCCGTCGGCGGCCATCGGCGCGCTGGCGACGCTGATGCTGTTCGACGTCGAACTCAGCGTTATCGCCATCATCGGCATTCTGATGCTGATCGGCATTGTGAAGAAGAACGCGATCATGATGATCGACTTCGCGGTGGACGCCCGGCGCAACGGCATGTCGGCGCGCGACGCAATCGAGCAGGCCTGCCTGCTGCGCTTCCGCCCGATCATCATGACGACGATGGCGGCGATCATGGGCACCCTGCCCATCGCCATCGCCCATGGTGCGGCGGCCGAACTGCGCCAGCCGCTGGGTCTCGCCGTGGTCGGCGGCCTGTGCGTGTCGCAGGTACTGACGCTCTACATCACGCCGTCGCTCTACCTCTACATGGAGGATTTCGGCCACTTCATGAGCAACCTGTTCCGCAGCCGCAAGGCGGACATCCCCCATGGCCCGATGCCGGCGGGTGGCGACGACTGAGGGGCGCGTGGATTTCCCTCTCCCGCCTTGGGAGAGGGGCGTTCATACAGCGATCTGCGTAACCATCGGCGTGTTGACCCCGGCATCGGCGCGGCGGTAGGCGTCGATGGCTTCGGACCAGGGTTCGATGGTCAGGCCGCTGCCCATGGCCTCCTGATGGATGCTCTGGGCGACATAGCCGGCGTTGGGCAGGGCGTTCAGCGGAACCGGGCCGCCAATGACAGGGCCGGCATCCTCCGCCGTACTGCCGATGGCAAATCCACCGGATGAACCGGCAGCCGTCCGCGACCGTGTTGCCGTCGACTCTCCGTCGGCGCGGCCGCTGCCCTGCAGCGCGTCGCCGGTCGCCTCGGTGCCTTCCTTGCCGCGCTTGCGTTCCTCATCACCAGGGACGCGGCGGATCGGCTGGACCGCCGAGGCATCGCTCGCCAGCATCTGACGCAGCTTCGCAAGGCCCGATGTGGGCATCGCGCTGGTCGGTGCGGGAAGGGCGGCCAGTCCGGACAAGGGGCGGTTACCTCACGGGAGCAGGAAACGCGGGGTGAGCGGAATGCAGGACGGCACAGTATCGCTCATCGGACGATCTTGCACAAACCTGTCGCCACCCGAAACAGGCTAGTGCGGCAAAGGTTCCGAAATACTTAAAATGTCCCACAAATATCGCGTGGTTGCGACGCCGTGGCGCAGACGAAGGCTCGGCAGGATGAGGCGCGGCTGGTACAGTGGGACGTTCGATTGTGGACACGCGTAACGAAGGATGGCGCGCCGATCTTGCCAGCCCGGATCCCCGACCTCCCGACGAACCAATCCCCTGCGGCCGACGTTCCCGGACCGGAGCCCGTGAGCGGCGACGATCTTGCCGTGCTGGCGCTTGAACAGATGGATCAGGGCGTGATGCTGGTCGATGCCGACCTCAGGGTCCGCGTGATCAACCCCCGGCTATACGAGATGTTCGACGTGCCAATGGGCTATCTGCCCGGCGACGACTATGCCCGCATGGTCCATTACCTCGCCCGCCGTGGCGAGTATGGTCCGGGCGACCCCGACGCCCTCGCGGCCGGTCATCTGGAACGGACGCGCCGGGCCGATCCGCCGCTCTATGAGCACCGCCGCCCCGACGGACGCGTGCTGGAGGTGCGGACCCGCCGCACCTCTGCCGGTGGGTTCGTTCGCACCTACTCCGACGTGACCGAGCGCCGCCGGGCGGAGGACGACCTTGCGACGCAGCGCCACATGCTGCGCCTGACGCTGGAGAATATGGGGCAGGGCATCGTCCTGCTGGACCGCGACCTGCGCTACATCGCCTGGAACCGCCATGCGCTGGACATCCTCGGCGTGTCGGAGGAGGTGATGTGCAGCAAGCCGGCGCTGTCCGACATCGTGCACCACCAGATCTCCACAGGTCTGGTCTCCATGCCGGCGGGAGCCCCCGATTTCGGCGACAATCTGGATGCCAAGACCAAGTATCTGATGGACCGCCTGGGCCGGCCGGAGCGGGAGTTCGTCTATGCCCGCCCCCAGGGCGACGGCCGCTTCATCGAGGTGCGGGTGGTGCCGCTGCCTGACGGCGGGCAGGTGCGGACCTTCACCGACATCACCGACCGTGTCATCGCCGACGAGGCGCTACGCCAGAGCCGCGAAATCCTGACCGGGGTGATCGACGCCATCCCGGCACTGATCGACGTGAAAGACCGCGACGGCACGGTGCGGCTGACCAACCGCTTCTACCGCGAAACCTATGGTCCCGCCGCCGCTCCGCCGCCCGGCCCCGCGACCGACCGTGCCACGGCGCTCGACCGGCTGGTGGTGGGCAGCAGCCGGGGCGTTCCTTTCCACGAGGACCGCGCGCCCGACGGCGACGGCACGATGCGCGATTGGCTGACCACCAAGATGCCGCTGACCGACGAGGGGGGCGAGGTCACCCACATCGTCACGGTGGCGCTGGACATCACCGCGCGCAAGCGGGCGGAGGCCGAACTGCGCGATGCCCAGGCCAGCCTGATCCAGGCGGAGAAGCTGTCTTCGCTTGCCCAGCTGGTCGCGGGCGTCGCGCATGAGGTGAACACCCCCATCGGTGTCACCCTGACCGCCATTTCCCATCTGGGAGAAGAGGTCGGCCGCATCCGCGCCCTGTTCGAAGAGAACCGCATCCGCCGCAGCGATTTCCAGGATTTCCTGGATGTCGCCTGGGAATCGACGCGGATGATCCTGTCGAACGTCGAGCGCGCCACCGGTCTGATCCAGAGCTTCAAGCAGGTCGCCTCCGATCAGGCGAGCGGTGAGCGCCGCCCCTTCGACCTCGCCGCTTATGTCGACGAGGTGCTGCTGAGCCTGCGCCCCCGCCTGCGCCGGACCCGGGTGACGGTCGATCTCGACATCCCTGCCGGTTTGATCGTCGACGGCTATCCCGGCTCCTTCGCGCAGGTGCTGTCCAACCTGATCATCAATGCCCTGGTCCATGCCTATGACGAGGGTGAGGCCGGCCGCATTCTGCTTTCCGCCCGCGAGCAGCCGGCGGGCTGGATCAAGATGCACTATGCCGATGACGGCAAGGGCATCCCCGCTTCCATCCGCACCCGCATTTTCGAGCCCTTCTTCACCACCAAGCGCGGCATGGGCGCCAGCGGTCTGGGCCTCAGCATCTGCGCCAACATCATGGCCGGCACGATGCGCGGCAGCATCGCGCTGGAGGATGACGGCGAGAAGGGCACGCGGTTCGTGCTGCGCTTTCCGGTCCGGCTCGAAGGGTGACGGCAGCATCAAGTGGGATCCCCGGCATCCGATGACAAAGCCGATGCGCCGGCATTGTCCGGTTGAAGAGTGCTCAATACTTCAGCAGGTCTCGTCGTAGTCCTGCATGTCCGAGGAGGCATACATGTGCATCGCAACGGATAATCAATATAAGGTGGTAGATTTAATTGGGCGAGCCGCTTTTTGATATTCAATGGAAACGATTATCCAAGATCAATAACGCATAATTTCTTAATACACAAAATGTTTGCTACGAGTGATTTGAGTATAAAAAATATTCAATCATTGAATGGACCGTTCTCGATTATCAGCGGCAAAATTGTTCTGCATCATTCTTTTTCATGTTCCGATGGAGTTGAAATTTTGAAAGCGTTGCAGAGAGGCTGCCGCTGCGTTGGTTTATGGATTGGCGCTCTCGCAGCGATGTTCGTTATGTCCACAGCGGTACTTTGGATTTTTGTCTTTCATAATATTGGTACTTACCGTGATCTGGATCGGCAGGTTGCGGAGACAAATACTCAGATGATGGCGAAGGCCTATCACGAATATCTGATAAGAACGATCCGGCAGATCGATCAAGCTGCGCAACTGATGCGCAGTGAATATACGCGAAAACAAAAAGATATGGCGTCGATTGCACAGGAGGTTTTTTCGATACTCAGTTCGGACTTTGTTTTTCAGGTGTCCATAATCGGTCGTGACGGCCGGCTCTCCTTCTCCAATCTGCAAAGGATGACCGATAGGGTCGATCTTTCGGATCGGGAGCATTTCCGCGTCCATCTGGAGCAGGAGGGGGATTTTCTGTTCATCAGCAAACCTCTGCTCGGTCGCATATCGCAGAAATGGTCCATCCAGTTCACCCGCAAGATCTTCAATGATCGGGGCGAGTTCGACGGCGTCATCGTCCTGTCGATCGATCCATATTTCCTCGGGCGTTTTGCGGAAACGGTGTCGCTTGGCGACAAGGACGTCATCGCCCTTCTCCACCAGGACCGGACAGTTCTGTCGCGGGCTCTCGGCAGAAATTATGACGAACGCCATCTCGGCAAGGTGATCGAACCGCGGCCCTACACGGAGCCGCTCGCCCCCGATTCCGGAGTGTTTGACGGCGCCAGCCCTATCGACGGGATCCAGCGGATCGTCGGTTATCAGAAACTCCGGCAGTATGGCCTGTTCGTCGTCGCGATGGTGGACCGGGAGGAGGCCTTCGCCCGGTCCAGCCATGCTGCTCTGCTCGGCTACCTGATCGGTGTCGTCGGCACGGTGTTGCTTACGCTCGCCTCGCTGGCATCCGGCCTTGCGATCTGGACGATCTTCCGCGAGTACGCCACCGTCCAGACGATGAATGCCGAACTGAAGGCTGCGCACGAGGATTTGGAAGCGACCCATCAGGCCTTGAAGCGGCGGGAGATGGAGCTTGTCCTGCTGGCGGAGACCGATCCGCTCTGCCGGATTCCGAACCGTCGGCGCTTCATGTCGGTGGCGGATGCGGAACTCGTGCGCCACCGCCGCTATCGCCGCAAGTTCAGCATCATCATTCTCGACATCGACCACTTCAAGGCGGTCAACGACAATCATGGCCACACGGCCGGCGATGCCGTGCTCGTCGGCATTGCCCAGGTCATCCAGAACCGCTTGCGGGAATCCGATACCTTTGCCCGGATCGGCGGAGAGGAATTCGCCATCGTCCTGCCGGAGACCGATGGGAAAGGTGCCATGGTGGTTGCGGAGAACCTGCGGCAGGCGGTGTCCGGAGCCCGGATCGACCTCGATGGCGACCGTTCTGTGACCATCACGATCAGCATCGGCATCGCCAGCCTGGACGAGGATCACACGACGGTCAGCGACATTCTGAGCCGTGCCGACAAGGCGCTCTACAGTGCCAAGGACAGCGGCCGCAACCGGGTGGTTCTCGATACCGGCTGCGGTCTGCGGGTCTGATCGTCCGACCGCCTCAGCTTGCGATCAGTTCCCTGATCCTTGCGGCCAGCACATCCATGGCGAAGGGCTTGGTCAGCACCGACATGCCGGGTTCGAGCTGGCCATTGTTCAGCAGCGCGTTCTCGGCGAAGCCGGTGATGAACAGCGTCTTCAGCTTGGGACGGCCGACGCGGGCGAGATCGATCATCTGGCGGCCGTTCATGCCGCCGGGCAGGCCGACGTCGGTCACCACCAGATCGATGCGCGCGTCGGATTGCAGAACCCGCAGGCCGGCGGCGCCGTCCGCCGCCTCGATTGCCGCATAGCCCAGGTCGCTCAGCAGGTCCATCACCATCAGGCGCAGGCTCGGCTCGTCGTCCACCACCAGAACGGTCTCGCCTTGCCGTGCCGGCTGGGTCGTGGCCGGCTCGTCGCGAATCTCCTCTTCCTCCGCCTTGCCGCGGTGGCGGGGCAGATACAGGCAAACCATGGTGCCTTCGCCGACCTCCGAGTAAGAGCACCTAACAAAACGGCGTTTGGGCTGTTGAGAGTGGCATGGCTGCACCTCTGGTCTCCGACGCCCTTTGGGCCCTGATTGAACCGTTGCTCCCAGCGGAGCCGCCCAAACCGAAGGGCGGGCGGCCTCGGCTGGACA